>NZ_JBSGTX010000009.1:0-152449 GCF_053607625.1 Streptomyces sp. NPDC055103 | reverse complement strand
CGTGACATGCGGGGCCGTGAACGCCGAACCGACCATCGCCGCCGCCGTCACCTTCCGCACACCCTTGATGGGGATACGGATCTCCCGGGCGTCCGACGAGACGGGGGCCGCCGCGGCGGGAGCCGGAGCCTGGACGGGGGCCGGAGCGGGAGCAGCCACGGGGGCCGGGGCCTCGACGACCGGTGCGGGGGCGGGAGCCGCCGCCGCGTGGACGTCCTCGCGGGTGATGATGCCGTCCGGGCCGGTCGGGGTGACCGACGCCAGGTCGACGCCGAGGTCCTTGGCGAGCTTCCGGACCGGCGGCTTGGCCAGCGGCCGGCTGCCGACCGGCCCGTGACCGTTGAGCTGCTCCGGGACGGAGGCGAGGACCGGGGCGGCGGGAACAGCCGTCGCGGCGGGGCCCGCCGGTGCCTTGCGCGGGCGGCGCTTGGTGGAGCTCGCCGCCACGCCGTAGCCGACGAGGACGGGCTGACGGCCCTTGGGCTCGTCGTCCTCGGCCGCCAGGCCGGCGGGAGTGGCTGCTGCGGGGGCGGCGGCTGCGGGGGCCGCCGGGGCGGCCTCGGCCACCGGGGCCTCGGCCACGGGAGCCTCGGCCTCGGGCGCGGCACCGCCGCCCACGTTCACCGAGATGATGACCTCGCCGACGTCGACCGTCGTCCCCTCGGGGAAGCGCAGCTCGTGGACCGTGCCGTCGAAGGGGATCGGCAGCTCGACGGCGGCCTTGGCCGTCTCGACCTCGATCACGACCTGGCCGTCGGTGACGGTGTCACCGGGCTGGACGTACCACTTGAGGATCTCGGCCTCGGTGAGGCCCTCGCCCACGTCGGGCATCTTGAATTCGCGGATCGTCACGATGCTCTCCTCAGTACGCCAGCGAGCGGTCGACGGCGTCGAGCACGCGATCCAGGCCGGGCAGGTACTCCTCCTCCAGGCGCGCCGGCGGGTACGGCGCGTGGTAGCCGCCGACCCGCAGGACGGGAGCCTCCAGGTGGTAGAAGCAGCGCTCGGTGATCCGGGCGGCGATCTCGGCGCCGGAGCCGAAGAACACCGGCGCCTCGTGGACGACGACCAGGCGGCGGGTCTTCTCGACCGAGGCCTGAACGGTGTCGAAGTCGAGCGGGGAGATCGAGCGGAGGTCGACGACCTCGATCGACTTGCCCTCCTCGGCGGCGGCCTCGGCCACCTCCAGGCAGGTCTTCACCATCGGGCCGTAGGCCACCAGGGTGAGGTCCGTGCCCTCGCGGGCGACCCGGGCCCTGTGCAGCTCGCCGGGGATGGCCTCGGTGTCGACCTCGCCCTTGTCCCAGTAGCGGCGCTTGGGCTCGAAGAAGATCACCGGGTCGTCGCTCTGGATCGCCTGCTGGAGCATCCAGTAGGCGTCCGAGGAGTTCGCCGGGGTGACGACCTTGAGGCCCGCGACGTGCGCGAAGAGCGACTCGGGGGACTCGGAGTGGTGCTCGACCGCGCCGATGCCACCGCCGTACGGGATGCGGATGACGACCGGCATCTTCACGGTGCCGAGCGAACGGGCCCGGATCTTCGCCAGCTGGGTGACGATCTGGTCGTACGCCGGGAAGACGAAACCGTCGAACTGGATCTCCACCACCGGGCGGTAGCCGCGCAGCGCGAGGCCGATCGCGGTGCCGACGATGCCGGACTCGGCGAGCGGGGTGTCGATGACACGGTCCTCGCCGAAGTCCTTCTGCAGACCTTCGGTGATCCGGAAGACACCGCCGAGCTTGCCGACGTCCAGGCCCATGATGAGGACCTTCGGGTCGGTCTCCAGGGCCTTGCGCAGCGACTCGTTGAGCGCCTTCGCGAGGGGAAGCTTCTGAACAGCCATGATTACTCGGTCTCCCCGTTCGCGAAGGACGCCTCGTAGGCGGCGAACTGCGCGCGCTCCTCGTCGACGAGCGCGTGCCCGTCCGCGTACACGTTGTCGAAGATCGCCATGTGCTCCGGGACGGGCATGGCGCGCACGACCTCGCGGACCTGCCTGCCGAGCGTCTCGCTCTCCGCTTCCAGCTCCTCGAAGAAGGCCGCGTCGGCGTGGCCCTCGTTCTCCATGTACACCTTGAGGCGCTGGATCGGGTCCTTCGCCTCCCAGGCCTCGCGCTCCTCGTCCCGGCGGTACTTCGTCGGGTCGTCCGAGGTGGTGTGCGCGGCCATGCGGTAGGTGAACGCCTCGATGAGCGTCGGGCCCTCGCCGCGGCGGGCGCGCTCGAGCGCCGACCGGGTCACGGCCAGGCAGGCGAGGACGTCGTTGCCGTCGACGCGGACGCCGGGGAAGCCGAAGCCGGCGGCGCGCTGGTAGAGCGGGACGCGGGTCTGCTTCTCGGTGGGCTCGGAGATGGCCCACTGGTTGTTCTGGCAGAAGAACACGACCGGGGCGTTGTAGACCGCGGAGAAGACGAACGCCTCGTTCACGTCTCCCTGGCTGGAGGCGCCGTCACCGAAGTACGCGAGCACGGCGGAATCCGCGCCGTCCTTGGCGATACCCATGGCATAGCCCGTGGCGTGCAGGGTCTGCGAGCCGAGGACGATCGTGTACAGGTGGAAATTGTTGCTGCTCGGATCCCAGCCGCCGTGGTTCACACCGCGGAACATTCCCAGCAGGTTCGTCGGGTCGACCCCGCGCACCCAGGCAACGCCGTGCTCACGGTAGGTGGGGAAGACGTAGTCGTCGTCCCGCAGGGCGCGGCCGGAGCCGATCTGGGCGGCCTCCTGGCCGAGCAGCGAGGCCCACAGGCCCAGCTCGCCCTGGCGCTGGAGGGCGGTGGCCTCGGCATCGAAGCGGCGCGTGAGGACCATGTCGCGGTAGAGGCCGCGCAGTTCCTCGGCGCTCAGGTCGATGTCGTAGTCGGGGTGCTGGACGCGCTCTCCCTCGGGCGTCAGCAGCTGGACGAGCTCGGGCTCCGTCGCTACCGCCTCGGCGCGCGTGCTCGTCTTCTTGGTGGTGCTCGTGCTCGCGCTTGCGGTGCGCTTGGTGCCGCTGCTGCGTCGCGTCGTTTTGCGCGCTGCAGTGCTCTCCACGGTCACTACGTGCTCCTCCGTCGGTCCGGCCTCCGGGTTCGCCGGTAGACCAGTGCGGCTCTCCGCCCTATCCGTACCCTTCGCACGGGGTGGGTGCGACGCGGCCGGGGTCAGGCGTGACAGGTGCCCCGGCGAGAGCCCTGTCCTAAGCACGTTACCCACAGTGCGGCATTCCTGCGAAACCCCACTTGACCTGCGATTTTGCTTGGATTTCCAAGTAAATCGAGAATTGTGGGAACAGTCGCTGGTCAGCGCGTCGGCAACGGCCAGAAGGGCCACCGGAACATCCGGCACGTTATCCCGCGCACCCCGGGCGCGGGAAGAGCCAATATGTGAGACTGACCGGGTGCGCGAAGAGGGAAAAATCCGGGTATTTCTGCTGGACGACCACGAAGTCGTCCGGCGCGGCGTCCACGAGCTGCTCTCCGTGGAAGACGACATCGAGGTGGTCGGAGAGGCCGGGACGGCTGCGGACGCGCTGGTCAGGATCCCCGCGACCCGCCCCGACGTCGCCGTGCTCGACGTCCGGCTGCCGGACGGCAGCGGGGTGGAGGTGTGCCGCGAGATCCGTTCACAGGACGAGGACATCAAGTGCCTGATGCTCACCTCGTACGCCGATGACGAGGCGCTGTTCGACGCGATCATGGCCGGGGCCTCGGGATACGTCCTCAAGGCGATCCGGGGCAACGAGCTGCTGAACGCCGTGCGGGACGTGGCGGCCGGCAAGTCGCTCCTCGACCCGGTGGCGACCGCGCGCGTACTGGAGCGGCTGCGTGACGGCAACAACCCGAAGGGCGACGACAAGCTCGCCCACCTGACCGACCAGGAGCGCAGGATCCTGGATCTGATCGGCGAGGGCCTGACCAACCGGGTCATCGGCGAGCGGCTCCACCTTGCGGAGAAGACCATCAAGAACTACGTCTCCAGCCTGCTGTCGAAGCTGGGCATGGAGCGCCGTTCCCAGGCCGCCGCGTATGTGGCACGGCTCCAGGCCGAGCGCCGCTGAGGCCCGCACGGCCTTCCGGGCCCCGGGGGCGACAAGGGCCTGTCCGGCACTGATCCGCCGGACAGGCCCAAGGCCCCCGAGGCCCTCCCGGCCCCGGTGCCGCCCGTGCCTCACCCGTACGGACCAGTCCGGGGCCGACGGCCCGGGTTCGGGACCTACGTCCCCGCCAAACCGGGGCGGGGGCCCCTTTCCCGACACACCGCCGGTGCCGGAGAGTGGTAGCCATGTCCACCGAGGAGATCCGCGCCATCGAACTGCTCGGCCGTGTGTCGTACGGCCGGGTGGCGACGAGCATGCGAGCGATGCCCTTCGTCGCCCCAGCCCGGCACATCGTGGCCGAGGGACGCGTCCTGATCCGGATGCACAGAGGACTCGGCTACCACCGGGCCTGCAACGGCAGCGTCGTCGCGTACGGCGCGGACAACTTCAACACCGGAGCCGAGAAGATCTGGGCCGTGCAGTTCACCGGCACGGCGGAGATCGTCGAGCCGACCGAGGAGCAGCTCACGGCCTTCGGGCCCGAGCCCCGGGCCGTGGACGACGAGCCCTTCGAACCGGTCTACCTGCGCATCGAACCGCAGTTCGTGACCGTGCACGAGCTCGACTACTCGGCCGGTCACCCCGCCGGCTCCGCCGACCGCCCCGTCGAGCTGCACTCCGCGGAGCACTCCCTCGAGCGTTCCCTGCAGCGACATCTCCACCACGTAGCGTGATCTAACATCTGCGGGGTGCCGCGCTCATCTGCAACCCTCGCTCCGCCTGTCGGCGCCCTCCTCCGCCGCTACACGGCCGCGGGCGAGCCGCTCTCCTGCGAACCCGTGACCCAGGGCCTGCTCAACCGCGGCTACCGCCTCTCCACCACGCGCGGCGCCTACTTCCTCAAGCAGCACCTGGACGC
This sequence comes from Streptomyces sp. NPDC055103, assembly GCF_053607625.1. Taxonomy (NCBI): domain Bacteria; kingdom Bacillati; phylum Actinomycetota; class Actinomycetes; order Kitasatosporales; family Streptomycetaceae; genus Streptomyces; species Streptomyces sp. NPDC055103. Next base: position 147,512 of record NZ_JBSGTX010000009.1, on the reverse strand, counting down.
CCCCACCGCCGACCGCGCCACGATCGTCCGGCAGCACCGCGCCACCCAGCGGCTGCACGCCCTGGGCCTGCCGGTGGCCCCGCCGCTCGCCGACAGCCAGGGCCGTACGGTCGCGGTCATCGACGGCCTCTGTTACGCCCTGCACCCGTGGATCGACGGACGGCACCGCGACGGCGCCCAGCTCTCCACCGGCGGCTCCCGTCGGCTCGGCGCCCTCTTGGGGCACGTCCACACCTGTCTTGAGCGGGTCATGGAGTCGCCGCCGCCGGGGGACGACCACGAGAGCGCCCGCCCCGAGGACACCTTCCGCGCCATCGAGGAGCTGATCGGCCTCGCTCGCGCGCACCGGCCCCACGACAGCTTCGACGCGCTCGCCGAGCACCGGCTGCGGGAGCGCCGCCGGCTGCTCGCCCAGCACGCCCATCACCGGCCCCCACCGGCCGCCGCCTCGGGCTGGGTGCACGGCGACTTCCACCCGCTGAACCTGCTCTACCGGGGCGCGGAGCCTGCCGCGATCGTCGACTGGGACCGCCTCGGGGTCCGCCCGCGGGCCGAGGAGGCGGTGAGGGCCGCCGCCATCTTCTTCGTACGGCCGGGGGGCGAGCTGGCCCTGGAGAAGGTGCGGGCGTACGCGCGGGCGTACCGGCGGGCGACGGGCGCCGACGGTGCCGAGCTGGCCGCGGCGGCGCACCGGGTGTGGTGGGAGCGGCTCAACGACTTCTGGACGCTGCGCTGGCGCTACCAGCTGCACGACCGAAGGGCCGACCCGCAGTTTCCCGCGGTGTCGGCCCTGGCGGTCTGGTGGACCCGGGAGTACGACGCCGTACGCGACGCCTTCGCCGGCTGAACGGCCGGCGGACGCCGGGCCGAGCGGCCGGCGCCGTTCGGCGTTCGGCGTTCGGCGGGCGAGGTCAGCCGGTGGTGGAGCCGCCCGGCGGCGGGGTGTCCCCACCGCCGCCGTCGTCGGTGGGCTCGCCGGTCGGGTCGACCGGCGGCGCCGTGGTCTTCGTCGGGTCCGTCGGCGGCTCGGTCGTCGTGTCCGTCGGCGTCGGCTCCGTCGGAGCCGTGTCCGTGGGTGTCGGCTCCGTCGTCGCCGGCTCCGTCGTCGGCGGCTCGGTCGTCGGCGGCTGCGTGGTCGGCGGCTGCGTCCACGGCGGCTGCGTGGCGCCCCCGGTCGAGGTGTCCGGGCCCGTCGACTCGTCCTCGGTGGAGGGCTCGTCGGAGGGGGCGGGCTCCTCGGATGCGGTCGACGGCGAGTTGGAGATCGACGTCGGCGTCGGCGACACCTTGTCGCCCTCCTTCGCCTTGTCTATGGCGTAGACGACACCCGCGACGACCGCGATCAGCGCGAGCGCGATGAAGAGGATCAGCTTGCCGCGACCGCCCTTGCCGCCGTTCGAGCCGTACGCCCCGTCCTGGCCGTAGCCGCCGGTGCCGCCCGTACCGCTGTCGTAGCCGTACCCGCCGACGCCCCCGTCGTCCGGGTTCATCTGGGGAAGGATCCGGCCCTGCGCGGTCTCCCCGTGCATGGGGTGACCCATCGCGGTCGTCGCGGCCACGCCGCCCATCGGCGTGTGCCCGCCGTCGTGCATGTCGACGGGGCCGGTGTTCCACGTGCCGGTGTGCCCGCCCTGCTGCTGGAGCATCTGCAGGCCGTACTGGATGAGCCCGCGCATCTCCTCGGCGCTCTGGAACCGGTCGTCCGGGTCCTTCGCGAGGGAACGCATCACCAGGCCGTCGAGCTCCGGCGGCACACCGGGCGTCACCTCGGACGGCGGGACCGGCGCGTCCTGCACGTGCTGGTACACGACGGACAGCGGCGTCTCACCCGTGAAGGGGGGCCGCAGCGCGAGCAGTTCGTAGAGCAGGCAGCCCGTCGCGTACAGGTCGGAGCGGTGGTCGACGGCCTTGCCGAGCGCCTGTTCGGGGGAGAGGTACTGCGGCGTGCCCATGACCATGCCGGTCTGCGTCATCGTCGACTGCGCGCCGTGCAGGGCGCGGGCGATGCCGAAGTCCATGACCTTCACGGCACCGCTGTGCGTGATGATGACGTTCGCCGGCTTGATGTCGCGGTGCACGATGCCGTGCTGGTGCGAGTAGGCCAGCGCCTCCAGGACGCCCGAGACGATGATGAGCGCCTGCTCGGGACCCGGCGCGTCGGCGCTGATCAGCAGGTCGCGGATGGTGCGGCCCTCGACCAGCTCCATCACGATGTACGGTACGGGCCGGCCGGCCACGAGGTCCTCGCCGGAGTCGTACACGGCGACGATGGCATGGTGGTTGAGTCCGGCGACCGACTGCGCCTCACGCGTGAAGCGCGCCTTGGAGACCGGGTCCTCGGCGAGATCGGAGCGGAGGAGCTTCACCGCGACCGTCCGCCCGAGACGCACGTCCTCGGCGGCGAACACCTCGGCCATGCCGCCACGGCCCAGACGGTGCGTCAGCCGGTATCGTCCGTCACCGACGACACCACCGACACCCCACGACTCGGCGCCGTCCGGCACACCGCCACCTGCTCCGGATTCGGGTGCCATCAGTCCTCGCCGTCGTCTGTCGTGCCGTGTCCAGTCGTCACGCTACAGGCTCCGTACGACATCACGGTCCGCGATTGACCGGCCATCCAACCCCGCCCATGTACACCTGTGCAAATTCGACGGGTTTCCCCGGACACTTCGGGAACGCTGCGAAGACGCGGCCTGTGCGGAGGGTCACGGAACGGGCACGCGGCTTGACGTGTCGGTGCCCTGGGGCAGACTTGGCCAGGAAATTCCGGAATTCGACGCCGCCACGCGCGCGTAGGGGGAAGCACAGATGAGCCAGGACGGCGCACAGGGCCGCTATGCGGGCGGTTCGGTCGCGGGCGGCCGGTACCAGCTGCGCGACCTCCTCGGCGAGGGTGGCATGGCGTCGGTGTACCTGGCCTACGACAGCGCCCTCGACCGACAGGTCGCGATCAAGACACTGCACACGGAGCTCGGCCGCGAGGCGTCCTTCCGCGAGCGGTTCCGGCGCGAGGCGCAGGCCGTCGCGAAGCTGTCACACACCAACATCGTCTCGGTCTTCGACACCGGCGAGGACACCCTCGACGGCGCCGTCATGCCGTACATCGTCATGGAGTACGTGGAGGGGCAGCCGCTCGGCTCGGTCCTCGCCTCGGACGTGCGGCAGTACGGCGCGATGCCCGCCGACAAGGCCCTCAAGGTCACGGCCGACGTGCTGGCCGCCCTGGAGGTCAGCCACGAGATGGGCCTGGTCCACCGGGACATCAAGCCGGGCAACGTCATGACGACCAAGCGCGGCGTGGTCAAGGTCATGGACTTCGGCATCGCGCGGGCCATGCAGTCCGGGGTCACGTCGATGACGCAGACCGGCATGGTCGTCGGCACCCCGCAGTACCTCTCCCCCGAGCAGGCCCTCGGCCGCGCGGTGGACGCCCGTTCCGACCTCTATTCGGTCGGCATCATGCTCTTCCAGCTGCTGACGGGCCGTCTCCCCTTCGACGCCGACTCGCCGCTGGCCATCGCGTACGCACACGTACAGGAGGAGCCGGTCGCCCCGTCCTCCGTCAACCGCGCGGTGACGCCGGCGATGGACGCGCTCGTCGCCAGGGCGCTGCGAAAGAACCCGAACGAGCGGTTCCCGAGCGCCTCGGCGATGCGCGACGAGTGCCTGCGGGTGCTCTCGGCCGGTCAGACCGGCGCCCCGATGATCGTCCAGGGCGGTCCGGTCAGCAGCGGCTCGGGCGTCGGCTCGGCGGTCTTCCCGCCGATCGGCCAGACCCCGCCGCCCGCCCCGCACGGCGTACAGCAGCCGTACCTGCCGCCGACGCCGCAGCCCGGCCCGTACGGCCCCGCGACCCCGGCGCCCGGCCCGTCCTACGGGTACCCGCCGCAGGCCCCGACGCCCGCGCCGGTCTACCAGACCGCGCCGACCCCCTCCCCGTACTCCACGGGCCCGATGCACACGCCGTCCCCCGCGCCCGCTCCCGCTCACGTTCCGACGGGCGGCGGCTCCCGCCGGAACACCCCGGTGCTCGTGGGCGCCGTCCTCGTCGCGCTCCTCGCGATCGGCGGACTGATCGTGGTCCTCAACCAAAAGGACGACCCGGGTGCGAACGCGGGCGGCACCGGCGGCCCCACCGGCACCAGCACGGCGGAGACCCAGACGGCGAAGCCCGGCCACAAGGGTCCCGACCTGACCAAGACCATCGACGTGAAGAAGTGCACCCAGCCGTCGGAGTCGAGCGACGACCCCGCGAAGTTCGAGGTACCCAACTTCACGTACAAGAACATCCAGTCGGTGAAGGACTGCATCCAGGCGGCGGGCTGGAAGATCAAGACCCAGCGCCCCGTCGACGAGGCGACCTACGGCGAGGGCACGGTCTTGGAGCAGTACCCGCCGGCGGGCGAGGACATCACGGACAAGGACGCCGACTTCACCCTCAGCATCTCGTCGGGCAACCCGCCGCAGTAGTCAGCAGCACCAGGAGTCGTCAGGAGTAGTACGGACTCCGTAGTACGGACTCCTCCCGGATGCCGGAAGTGTCCCGGCATGTGACGCTGAGTCGACACCTCGGCGGCTCGGTACGGGAGGGGGTCACCCGGTGACTCCAGCACTCCGCAGGAAACGGGCGCGGGCCCTCGGCCCCGCGCTCGCCTGCACGTTCGCCTGCGCACTCGCCCTGTGTGCCGCGCCCGTCGCGTACGGGGCGGAGGCGCCCGGCGGTACGCGGGCGGTCGCATCCGGCGGTACGCGGATGGCCGCGCCTGGCGGTACGCGGGCGGCCGCATCCGGCGGTACGCGGATGGCCGCGCCGTCCGCGTCCTCCGAGCCGCGTCCGCCGTCCGCCCCGTCCGGGCCCTCCACACCGCCCGCACCGCCCGCCATGGGGACGACGCCCTCCTCCGCGACGCCGGCCGACCCCACGCTCCCCGCTTCCCCCGCCCCCGGGACGGGGACCGCCTCGCCCGGGCGCACCGGCGGCCCCGGCACTCCCGTCCCGCCGGCGCCCGCGCCGACCGGCACCGCGTCGTCCTCCCCCGCGGCGCCGAGCTCCACGCCCACCGACGCCCCCGCCCCCAGCGCGTCCGCTTCGCTGGCGGGCCGGCCGGCCGGAGAGGGCCGCCCGCGGCCCGGCCGCTCCGGGACGGCGCCCGCCGCGCCGCCGAGCTCCACCGCTTCGCCCGACCCTTCTCGTACCAGGACGGCAACAGACTCCGGCACGGACGAGGCCGTCGAGGAGGACGTCGAAGCGGTACGCGAGGAGGACGAGGTCCTGACCGAGGGGGCGCCCGCAACCCGGCCCGCCGCCGCGCCCCAGATGGCGACGGAGACCGCGGCCCCCTTCGCCGACCAGCGGATTCCCGTCCTCACCCTGGGTGTGGGCATGGCGCTGATGGGGCTCGGGATCGGCTTCCTGGGGCTCCGCATGCGGCGCCGCTGAGCCGCCACCGCTCACCGGGTCCCTCTTGAGTCGGACCCTCCCCTTCCGTCTCAGGACGGTTGTCGGCGACCACATACTCGGTATACATACTGAGTATGTCGATCCGTCACGGGCTGCTGGCCCTCCTCGAACGCGGCCCTCGCTACGGCTCCCAGCTCCGTACGGAGTTCGAGTCCCGCACCGGCTCCACCTGGCCGCTCAACGTCGGCCAGGTCTATACGACCCTGAGCCGTCTGGAGCGCGACGGCATGGTCGTGCAGGGGGGACAGGACGAGGCGGGTCACGCGCTCTACACGATCACCGACGCCGGCCAGACCGAGCTCAGGACCTGGTTCGAGAAGCCGGTGGACCGCACCAGCCCAGCCCGTGACGAACTGGCCATCAAGCTCGCGATGGCGGTGGGCGCGCCCAGCGTCGACATCCGCGACGTCATCCAGTCCCAGCGTCGGCACACCGTGAGGGCGATGCAGGACTACACCCGGCTCAAGGCCCAGGCGCTCGTCGCCGTCGAGGGCGCCGGCGCGCGGGAACGGGACGACGTGGCCTGGCTGCTCGTCCTGGAGCAGTTGATCTTCCAGACCGAGGCCGAGGCGCGCTGGCTGGACCACTGCGAGTCCCGGCTGATCCGCATGTCGACGACGCCCACAGCACCCACAGCAACACCGACGTCGACGCCCACACCGACGCCCACACCGACACCCACACCGGCTCCGGCACCGGCTCCGGCGCCCACACCGGCTCCGGCTCACCCGAGCACGACCGCCCCGACGTCGGCCTCGGGCGGGGCGCACTGACCGCACGGTCACGCCCCACCCCGTACCGCTGTCGCACCACCTTCCACCGCTCGCTCCGTACCGGCCGACCGCCGCGTACGCCCAAGGGGGACCCCTCCATGTCCACACAGCAGCCCGTGCTGCAGCTCCAGAACCTGACCCGCGTCCACGGCTCGGGTGCCACCGAGGTACACGCCCTGCGGGGGATCGACCTCGCCGTGTACCCCGGCGAACTCGTCGCCGTCATGGGCCCGTCCGGCTCCGGCAAGTCCACGCTCCTCACCATCGCGGGCGGCCTGGACATCCCGACCTCGGGTCATGTGATCGTCGAGAACACCGACATCACGACCGCAAGCGTCAAGGAGCTCGCCGCGCTGCGCCGCCGCAGCATCGGGTACGTCTTCCAGGACTACAACCTCATCCCGGCGCTCACCGCCGCCGAGAACGTCGCCCTGCCCCGCGAACTCGACGGCACCTCCGCCCGCAAGGCGCGCGTCGAGGCCCTGGCCGCCCTGGAGGAGATGGGGCTCGGCCACCTCGCCGACCGCTTCCCCGACGAGATGTCCGGCGGCCAGCAGCAGCGTGTGGCCATCGCCCGCGCCCTCGTCGGCGACCGCCGTCTCGTCCTCGCCGACGAGCCGACCGGCGCCCTCGACTCCGAGACCGGCGAGTCCGTGCTCGCCCTGCTCCGCTCCCGCTGCGACGCGGGCGCCGCCGGCGTCCTCGTCACCCACGAGCCGCGGTTCGCCGCCTGGGCCGACCGGGTCGTGTTCCTGCGGGACGGCGCGATCGTCGACCAGACCGTGCGCAGCGAGGCCGACTCCCTCCTCTCGGGCCAGGTGGCGGAGGCGTGAAGACCTGGTTCCACTCCTGGCGGGCAGCGATCCGCATCGCCCGCCGCGACGCCTGGCGTTCCAAGGGCCGCAGCGCTCTCGTCCTCGCGATGATCGCCCTGCCCATCCTCGGCGTCAGCGCACTCGATCTGACCTTCCGCAGCTCCGAACTGTCCCCCGCCGAACGGGCGGAGAGATCGATGGGCGCGGCCGACGCGATATTCCGCGACGCCCAGGCCGAGGGTGTCCCGATCCTTCAGGACCCGCTGGGCGAGACGCACACGCCGGCCAAGGACTACAAGGAGCAGCCCTGGCCGAACGGCCCGACCGACGTCGCCAAGGCGATCCCGGCGGGTTCCACGGTCCTCACGGACAGCTCCGGGTCGGCGAAGTTGACCACGGCCCACGGTCTGCTCACGACCGAGGTCCGTGAGCTGAAGGCGTCCGACCCGGTCACCCGGGGCATCACGACCCTCCTCTCGGGTCGTTTCCCGGAGAAGAACGACGAGGTCATGGCGACCTCGCACTTCCTCGAGGCCAGCGGTCTGTCGATCGGATCGACCCTTTCCGCCCGCAACTTCGACCGTACGTACCGGATCGTCGGCTCCTACGAGCTCCCCGACACCCTCGCCGCCAACCAGATCAACGCGCTGCCGGGCACCTTCCTCGCCCCGTACGTGAAGGCGGTCGAGAAGTCCGGTCTGCCCGCCCCCGATGTCTCCACCACGTATCTGGTGAAGAAGTCCGGTGGTTTCACGTGGAACACGGTCCAGCAGATCAACACCAAGGGTGTGGTCGTCACCTCGCGGGCCGTCCTCCTCGCCCCGCCGGCCGAGTCCGATGTGCCGCTCTACGCGAAGGACGACTGGCGCACCTACGACTCCAGCCCGGCGGCCGACGCCGCCGCGCTCGCCGCGGTCGCCACCGTCGTCGGTCTGGCGATGCTGGAGATCTGTCTCCTCGCCGGTCCCGCCTTCGCGGTCGGCGCCCGCCGCTCGCGCCGCCAGCTCGGTCTGGTCGGGGCCAACGGCGGCGCCCGCAGCCACATCCGGGCCATCGTGCTGAGCGGTGGTCTCGTCATCGGCGTGACCGCGGCCGTCGTCGGCACGGTCCTCGCCGTGATCCTCACCCTGGTGCTGCAGCCGGTCCTCGAAGACGTGATGAACCAGCGGTTCGGCGCCTTCGACATCCGGCCGCTCGAACTCCTCGGCATCGCGCTGCTCGCCGTCCTGACCGGTCTGCTCGCCGCGATCGTCCCGGCGATCACCGCTTCCCGGCAGACCGTCCTCGCCTCGCTCACGGGCCGGCGCGGTGTCCGGCGCAGCAGCCGCGTCCTGCCCCTGATCGGCCTCGTGGCCGTCCTCCTCGGTACCGCCGTCGCGCTCTTCGGCTCGATCGCCACCGAGTCGTTCGTCATCGTCGCGGGCGGCTCGGCCATCGCCGAGCTGGGCATCGTCGCCATGACCCCGGCGCTGGTGGGTCTCTTCGGCCGGACCGGGCGCTGGCTGCCGCTGTCGCCGCGGCTCGCGCTGCGGGACGCCGTCCGGAACCGGGGGCGTACGGCACCCGCCGTCGCCGCCGTCCTCGCCGCCGTCGCGGGCACCGTCGCCGTCTCCACCTTCATGGCCAGCAACGAGGCGCAGAACAGGGCCGGGTACGAGGCCCGGCTGCCGTACGGAGCGGTCTCCACCTTCGTCCTGGAGGAGGGCGGCCGGGACGTCCCCGCGGTCCGGGAGGCCGTCCAGCGTCTCCTCCCCGTCGATGTCCGCGCCGATGTCGAGCGGGTCTCGGTCGGCAAGCCCGGCTGCGACCCCTGGGGCGGCCGCGGGGCGGGCTGCGGCCGCTACGAGGTCGTGATCCCCCCGGCGAACGAGTGCCCGCTGTACGTCGCCTCCCTGCCCGGCGCCGGTGACCCCAGCGAGCGGTTCACCCCCGATCAGCGGCGGAAGATGATCACCGAGGACTGGCGCTGCGACCACTCCTCCACCGGCTGGGTCTCCGTCGACGGCGGTCTGTTCGTCGGTGACGCGAAGGTCCTCCAGGTGCTCGGCGTCGACGACCCGGGCGCCGTGAAGGCCCTCGCCGAAGGAAAGATCGTCACCTTCGCCAAGCCCGGCATCGACAAGAACGGCACCATCGGGATCAAGCAGATCACCGACCTCGCCGCCGCCGACAAGGCCTCGGAGAAGGGCCTGCCCGCGCCCGGGAAGATCAGCTCCATTCCCGCCTACCTGGTGCCCAAGGGCCAGAAGTCCTACGGCGTCCAGTTGCTGATGACCCCGGCCACCGCGAAGGCCGCCGGCCTCTCCACCCTGCCGGCCGGTGCCTACTTCAGCACCGAGCGGATGCCGGACACCGAGGCGCGCCAGAAGCTCGACGCCGAGCTCGCCAAGCTCGGCAGCAACGCCGAGCTGCACGTCGAGGAGGGCTTCGTCAACGACGACGGCCTCTTCCTGATCGCCCTGGCCGTCTTCGCCGGCCTCGTCACCATCGGCGCCGCCGGTATCGCCACCGGCCTGGCCCAGGCCGACGCCGAGGCCGACCTGAAGACGCTCGCCGCCGTCGGCGCCCCGCCCCGGGTCCGCCGTACGCTCAGCGGCTTCCAGTGCGGAGTCGTCGCGGCCATGGGCGTGATCCTCGGCTCGGCGGCCGGCGTCCTGCCGGCGATCGGGCTCCGGCTCACCGAGAAACGCGAGGCGCTCGGCTTCTACGAGCAGGCCATCGCGGAGGGTTGGGACAACGGCATGTCGGGCCCGCCGTACGTGCCGATCGTCATCCCCTGGGAGACGCTGGCCGGCCTCCTCGTCGCCGTACCGCTCGGCGCCGCGCTCCTGGCCGCCCTGGTGACCCGCTCGCGTGGCGCTCTCGCCCGGCGCGAGGCGACCTGACAGATCCGGCTCCGGCCGTTCGTTGTCTTCCTGTGCCCCCGCACGAGGGTGGATCACCCTCGTGCGGGGGCACACCGTGTGGTGAGGCATGTGTGCGAGAGAATGGCGGCATGGAGATGCCGAGGAATGACAGGTCGCAGGAGAGCCCCCAGGTCCTCATCGTGGGACAGGACGGAACGGCGCTCGGCGGCACTCAGGGTGACGACGAATCCCGCGAGGTCCCGGTGACGGAAATGGTCGAGCAGCCTGCGAAGGTCATGCGGATCGGCAGCATGATCAAGCAGCTCCTGGAGGAAGTACGGGCGGCACCTCTCGACGAGGCCAGCCGCGTCAGGCTCAAGAACATCCACGCCAGCTCCGTGAAGGAGCTGGAGGACGGGCTCGCGCCCGAGCTGGTCGAGGAACTGGAGCGGCTGTCCCTGCCGTTCACGGACGAGGCGGTCCCCTCCGAGGCGGAACTGCGGATCGCGCAGGCCCAGTTGGTGGGGTGGCTTGAGGGCCTCTTCCACGGCATCCAGACGGCGCTGTTCGCCCAGCAGATGGCGGCCCGCGCCCAGTTGGAGCAGATGCGCCGGGCGCTGCCGCCGGGCGCTTCGCACGACGATGACGACGACGACCGCGGCCACGGCCACGCGGTCCGCTCGGGGCCGTACCTGTAGGCCACGGGCTCGTACGCGGGACGGGCGCCGCGAGGCCGTACGCGAGAGGGGCCCGGCACATCACCTGTGCCGGGCCCCTCTCCCCTGTCCCGGGGATCAGCCCTGCGGCGCCAGCAGCAGCACCTTGCCGACGTGGTCGCCGGACTCCAGCGCCCGGTGCGCCTCGGCGGCCTCCGGCATCGGCACCGTACGGTCGACGACCGGCCGGACCGTGCCCGCGCCGATCAGCGGCCAGACGTGCTCACGGACGGCGGCGACGATCGCGGCCTTCTCGTGCGGCGGACGGGAGCGCAGCGTGGTCGCCATGACCGCCGCGCGCTTGGCGAGCAGCGCACCGAGGTTCAACTCGGCCTGCCTTCCACCCTGGAGCCCGATGATGACCAGCCGTCCGCTGACGGCCAGTGCCTTCACGTTCCGCTCCAGGTACTTGGCGCCGACGATGTCCAGGATGACGTCCGCGCCGGCCCCGTCCGTCGCCTTGTGGAGCTCCTCGACGAAGTCCTGCTCGCGGTAGTCGATGAGGATGTCCGCGCCCAGTTCGGCGCAGCGCGCCAGCTTCTCCGGGCTCCCGGCCGTGACCGCGACCCGCGCGCCGACCGCCTTCGCGAGCTGGATCGCCATCGTGCCGATCCCGCTCGCCCCGCCGTGCACGAGCAGCGTCTCGCCGGGGCGCAGGTGGGCGATCATGAAGATGTTGGACCAGACGGTGCAGGCGACCTCGGGGAGCGCCGCGGCCGTGGTCAGGTCGACGCCCTCCGGCACCGGCAGGAGCTGGCCGACCGGGACGACGACCTTCTCGGCGTAGCCGCCGCCGACGAGCAGCGCGCAGACCTCGTCGCCCACGGACCAGCCGGACACCCCGGGCCCGAGCGCGACGATCCGCCCCGAGCACTCCAGACCGGGGTACGGAGAGCTGCCCGGCGGCGGGTCGTAGAAGCCCTGACGCTGGAGCAGGTCGGCGCGGTTGACGGCGCTCGCCGCCACCTCGACGAGGACCTCGCCCTCGCCGGGCGTGGGATCGGGCACCTCGGTCCAGACGAGAGCCTCGGGACCGCCTGGTTCCGGAATCGTGATCGCATGCATGGCGGCGAGGCTACTCCGGCGGTCGCCACTCAGTCCCGCGGCGCTCGGTCCCGCGCTCTCAGTCCTGCGGCGGTGTGCTGAGCGGCGTCACCGGCGCGGCGCGCACGATGGTGATCACCCGGTCGGTCGCCTGGAGCGGGCTGGCGGCCTTGTCGTCGTAACCCAGCAGCCGGTGACCGCGGAGCACGCTCACCACCAGGTCGTGGGTCTCCCGCACGCTCTTGCCCACCTCGGCCTTGGTCACCGGACGCTCGACGAGGTCGAGGCCGGAGCCCTGCTGGATGAGGTCCTCCATCACCGTGCCGGCACTGGGGCTCAGCACGGAGAGGCCGAGCAGCCGGCCGGCGGCGCTGGCGCTGGTGATGACCGCGTCCGCGCCGGACTGGCGCAGCAGCGGCGCGTTCTCCTCCTCACGGACCGCGGCGACGATCTTCGCGCCCCGGTTGAGCTGCCGGGCGGTCAGCGTGACCAGGACGGCCGTGTCGTCGCGCTGGGTGGCGATGACGATCTGCCGCGCCCGCTGCACCTCGGCCCTGAGCAGGACGTCGCTGCGCGTCGCGTCGCCGATGACACCGACGAAGCCGTCCGCGTTCGCCGTCTCGATCACCTTGTTGGAGGGGTCGACGATGACGATCTGGTCCTTGCGGAGACCGGTCGAGCAGAGGGTCTGGATCGCGGACCGCCCCTTGGTGCCGAAGCCGACGATGACGGTGTGGTCACGCAAGGTGGACCTCCAGCGGTTCAGCCGGAACTCCTCCCGGGTCCTCTCCGTGAGGACTTCGAGAGTGGTGCCGACCAGGATGATCAGAAACAGCACACGCAGGGGCGTGACCAGCAGGATGTTGGCGAGCCGCGCCGAGTCGCTATAGGGGACGATGTCGCCGTATCCGGTGGTGGAGAGCGTCACGGTCGCGTAGTAGGCGCAGTCGAGGAGGTCGAGCGTCTCGTCGGCGTTGTCGTGGTAACCCTCGCGGTCGACGTAGACGATGAGCACCGTCACGATCAGCACGCCGAGCGCCATGAGCAGCCGCTTGCCGACCTGGCGCAGCGGCTTCTCGATGACCCGGCGGGGCAGCCGGATCTGGGGACCCGCGATCCGTTCGTCCGCCTGGCGGGCCATCACGTCACGGCTGGGAAGTTTCACGTGAAACACGCTCCTTGGGCCGGGGCGCCCCCCGCGGCCGTCGGCCAGGGAAGGCCGAGGATCTCCAGTACCTGGCCCGGTCGGGCACCGCCGGGCGGCACGACGGCCAGGCCGTCGGCGGCGGCGATGCCTCGGAGCATGGCCGGTCCGTTGTAGTGCAGCGGCACGGCCCGGTCGGCGCGGCGGGCGACCGGGACGAGCCGGGTGTCATGAGGGTGCCCCTGGACCTCGTCCTGGACGGCGGCCACGCCGGGTGCGCCGTACGGCGCCAGGGGGGACCCTACGAGGGCGGCGAGCAGGGGCTCGGCGAGGGTGAGGAGCCCGGAGACCGCCGCGAGCGGGTTGCCGGGGAGCCCGACGAGATGGCGGGGTTGGCGGGGTTCCTCGCCCGCGAGGCGGGCGAGGAGCATCGGGTGGCCGGGGCGGACCTTCACCCCGTCGACGAGGAGGGTGGCGCCCGCCGTGTCGAGCACGCGGTGCAGATGGTCGACCGGCCCGGCGGCGGTGCCGCCGGTGGTGATCAGCAGGTCGGCGGTGGAGCCGGTGACGGCCGCGTACAGCTCCTCGGCGTCGTCGCCGATCCGGCGGACGGCGAGGACCTCGGCGCCGAGCGCCTCCAGCCACGGGCCGAGCATGGGGCCGAGGGCGTCCCGGATGAGCCCCTCGTGGGGAAGTCCGGTCGTGAGCAGCTCGTCGCCGAGGACCAGGATCTCCACCCGGGGGCGGGGAAGGACGGGGAGCGCGTCGTAACCGGCGGCCGCTGCGAGACCGAGGACGGCGGGGGTCACGGTGGAGCCCGCGGCGAGGAGTTGGTCTCCGGAGCGGCACTCCTGGCCCCGTGGACGGATGTCCTGCCGGGGCCGTACCTCGCGCAGGGCGTGCAGCACCGGGCCGGGCGTCGGACCGCTCTGCTCGGTGCGGGAGTGCTCGGAGCGGACGACCGCTGTCGTCCCGGTCGGGACGCGGGCGCCGGTGGCGATGCGTACGGCCTCGCCGTCGGCCAACGCGGCCGCGGGGGCATGGCCTGCGAGGACGGCGCCCTCGTCCCGGACCGTCCAGGGGCCCGGCCCCGCGACGGCCCAGCCGTCCATGGCGGAGGAGTCGAAGGAGGGCAGGTCGGTGAGGGCCAGAAGCGGACCGGCGAGCACCCGACCGAGCGCCGCACCGAGCGGAACGACCAACGCCCCCCGGACGCCCTCACCGGCCTGACCGGACACACCCGCCTCACCGGCCTGATCGGTCCCGGCGGCCTGATCGGTCCCGTCGGTCCGGTCCGCGCGGTCCACGCGGGCGGCGCGCTCCGCTCGGGCAGCGGCGCCGGCTTCGGTTGCGGCGGTGCGTGCCGCGGGCCAGGCGGTGGCGCGGTGCGGCTCCTCGGCCGGCCGCCGGCGCGGGGTGGTGTCGGGGGCCACGACGGCGGGCTCCTTGAGGGTCATCCGGCCTCGTCCTGTTCGGCGGCCCAGCGCTTGGCGAGCTCCGCCGCCTTGCGTGCCGCCTCGGCGACCGCCTCCGGGCCGCCCTCGGTGCCCGCACGCGCCGCCGCGTAGCCGACCAGGAAGGTGGTCAGGGGCGCGGCGGGGCGGGCCACTCCATGGGCGGCGTCACGGGCCAGGTCGAGCAGCACGTCGGTGTCGACGTCCAGCTCGATGCCCAGTTCGTCCTTGACTGCGGTGATCCATTCGTCCAGCACGGTCCCATGCTCCCTGATGCGGGCGCGGGCCGAGGCGATGTCCTCCCAGGTGTCGCAGTCGAAGGACGCGAGGGGCCCCGCGGCGACCCGGGTGGGACGGAGCCCGTCCGTGAGGTACCGCAACGGCATGTGGGCCAGACCGCGGTGGTCGTGCGCGAGCCGGGTCAGCTCGCGTGCGAGCGGCGCCGTCCGGTACGCGGCGACGAGCGGCTGGTCCCGGCCGTCGGCGTCGGTGAGGAGGGCCGCCTCCGCCTCGGGCGCCTCGGCGAGCGCGTCCCGGAGGCGGCGGACGGTGTCCCGGTCGAGGAAGGGCAGGTCGGCGGAGAGGACGAGGAGGACCTCGGCCTCCGTCTCGGCCGCGCCGGCGGCGACGGCGGGCAGCGGGCCGCCGCCGGGCGGCTCCTCCCTGGTCCAGCGGACGGGACGGACGGTCGGGCGCGGATCCCCGACGACCACGGTCCGGCCCGCGTCGGGGCAGGCCGCGAGCACTCTGTCGAGGAGCGTCCTGCCCCCGACGCGTACTCCGGGCTTGTCGGAACCGCCGAGGCGCCTGGCGGCACCCCCGGCGAGCACGACGACGTCGTATGCGGTGGTCACCCCAGCAGTATGGGGCGCCCGGTGCCACGGCCGTCCGGCCCGTCCCGTATGGAGAGACGGGCCGGGCCGGGACCGCCGGTCGTCAGAGCGTGCGGAGCAGGACCGCGGGCTGCTCGACGCAGTCCGCCACGTACCGCAGGAAGCCGCCCGCCGTGCCGCCGTCGCAGACGCGGTGGTCGAAGGTGAGCGAGAGCTGCACCACCTGACGGACGGCCAGTTCGCCCTGGTGGACCCAGGGCTTGGGGATGATCCGGCCGACGCCGAGCATCGCGGCCTCGGGGTGGTTGATGATCGGCGTGGAGCCGTCGACGCCGAACACCCCGTAGTTGTTCAGGGTGAACGTGCCACCCGTCAGATCGGCCGGCGTGAGCGTGCCCTGTCGGGCGGCCTCCGTGAGCCGGGCGAACTCCTCCGTGAGCGACTCGGCCGTCCGCGTCCCCGCGTCCCTGACCACCGGGACGACCAGACCGCGCGGGGTCTGGGCCGCGAAGCCGAGGTGCACGGCCGGCAGCCGGACGATCTCCCGGGCGGCCGTGTCCACCGTGGAGTTGAGCTCGGGGAACCGCGCCAGGGCGTGGGCGCAGATCCGGGCGAGGAGCGCGAGGAGCGAGATCTTCGGCCCGCCCGCCGCGTTCATCGCCCGCCGGGCCGCCATCAGCTCGGTCGCGTCGGCGTCGACCCAGCAGGTCGCGTCCGGGATCTCCGTACGGCTGCGGGAGAGCTTGTCCGCCACCGCGCCACGGATCCCGCGCAGCGGAATCCGCTCGCCGGCCACGGCGCCAGGGGTCACCGCGGGGCTCGCGGCGGGCGCAGGGGCGGCCACCGGCCGCTCCAGGGCCGCGAGGGCCAGCTCCACGTCAGCCCGCAGGATCAGGCCCTCGGGCCCCGATCCGCGTACCTCCCGAAGGTCGAGTCCCCGGTCCCTGGCCAGCTTCCGCACGAGCGGCGAGATGACCGGCACCGGCCCGTCGTGCCCGCCCAAGGGCGCGCCGACGGGCTCCGGAGCCCGCCCCACGACCGGAGCCACGACCGGGGCCGGAGCCACGACCGGAGCACGTGCCGGAGCCGGGGCCTGGGCCACGGCCGGGTTGTCGCGCAGGACGCGGCGGCGCCGGGCGGCGGGGCCCGCCGTGCCGTAGCCGACGAGCACGTTGCCCGAATACTCCGAGGAGACGGCGGACTCGGCGGCGGACGCACCCGCCGTGGGGGCCGCTCCGGGAGCCGCCTCCGCGAGCTCCTCCGGCGCACCCGTACCGCCCACGGCGACCGTCAGGAGCGGTGCGCCGACCGGCAGTTCGGTACCCTCCTCGCCGTACCGGGCGGTGACGACGCCGCCGTACGGGCAGGGCACCTCGACCATGGCCTTGGCCGTCTCGACCTCGACGACCGGCTGGTCGATGGCGACGACGTCGCCGACGGCGACGAGCCAGCGGACGATCTCCGCCTCGGTGAGTCCCTCACCGAGGTCGGGCAGCTTGAATTCGAGCACCTGGGCCATCAGCTCTGCGCCTCCCACTGCAGTCGCGCCACCGCGTCCAGGACCCGGTCCACGCCGGGCAGATGGTGCCGCTCCAGCATCGGCGGCGGGTACGGGATGTCGAAGCCCGCGACCCGCAGCACCGGCGCCTCAAGGTGGTGGAAGCAGCGCTCCATGACGCGGGCGGCGATCTCCGCGCCGGGGCCGGCGAAGCCGGTCGACTCGTGAACCACGACCGCGCGGCCGGTGCGCCGTACCGAGGCGCAGACGGTCTCGTCGTCGAACGGCACGAGCGAGCGCAGGTCGACGACCTCCAGGTCCCAGCCCTCGGCCTGGGCGGCCTCGGCGGCCTCCATGCAGACCGGGACCGACGGGCCGTAGGTGATCAGGGTGGCGCCGGTGCCCCGCCGCCGTACGACCGCCTTGCCGATCGGCTCGACGGGCGCGGGCGCCTCGGGGGACCAGTCGGACTTGGACCAGTAGAGCCGCTTGGGCTCCAGGAAGACCACCGGGTCGTCGGAGGCGATGGCCGCGCGCAGCAGCCCGTAGGCGTCCTCCACGCTCGCCGGGGTGACGACGTGGAGCCCCGGGGTGGCCATGTAGTAGGCCTCGGAGGAGTCGCTGTGGTGCTCGACCCCACCGATCCCGCCGCCGTACGGGACGCGGATGACGATCGGCATCGGCATCGCGCCGCGGGTGCGGTTGCGCATCTTCGCCACGTGCGAGAGCAGCTGCTCGAACGCCGGGTAGGCGAAGGCGTCGAACTGCATCTCCACGACCGGCCGCAGGCCGTACATGGCCATGCCGACGGCCGCGCCGAGGATGCCCGCCTCGGCCAGCGGGGTATCGGTGCAGCGGTCCTCGCCGAACTCCTTGGCGAGCCCGTCGGTGACCCGGAAGACGCCGCCGAGCGTGCCGACGTCCTCGCCCATCACGTGGACGGTCGGGTCCTCGGCCATCGCGTCGCGCATGGCGCGCTGGAGCGCCTGCGCCATCGTCGCGGGCTTGGGCTTCCCGGCGTTCCCGGCGGCCTTGGCCGCCGCGGGGCCGGTCGTCGCGGTCGTCATCACGCCTCACCCTCGGCTTCGAGCTCGGCGCGCAGCTGCGCCGCCTGTTCGCGCAGCTGCGTCGTCTGCTCGGCGTACACGTGGGAGAAGAGCTCCATCGGGTCGAGCACCGGGTCGGCGTTCATCCGCTCGCGCAGGTCCGCCGCCATCGTCTCGGCGGCCTCGGCCGCAGCGCGCCTGGTGTCCTCGTCGAGCAGACCGCGCTCCGTCAGTTCCCGTTCGAGGATCACGATCGGGTCGTGCGCCCGCCAGTTCTCGACCTCGCCGGCCGCGCGGTAGCGGGTGGCGTCGTCGGCGTTGGTGTGGGCGTCGATCCGGTAGGTGACGGCCTCGACCAGGGTCGGGCCGCCGCCGCGCCGCGCGCGTGCCACGGCCTCGGTCAGCACCTGGTGGACGGCGATCGCGTCGTTGCCGTCGACGAGCCGGCCCGGCATCCCGTACCCGACGGCCTTGTGGGCGAGGGACGGGGCGGCGGTCTGCTTGGCCAGCGGCACGGAGATCGCGAAGCCGTTGTTCTGCACGAAGAAGACCACGGGGGCCTGCCAGACGGCCGCGAAGTTCAGCGCCTCGTGGAAGTCGCCCTCGCTGGTGCCGCCGTCGCCGACCATGGCGAGCGCGACCACGTCGTCGCCCTTGAGGCGGGCGGCGTGGGCAAGGCCCACGGCGTGCGGGAGCTGCGTGGCCAGCGGGGTGCAGAGCGGCGCGACGCGGTACTCACGCGGGTCGTACCCGGTGTGCCAGTCGCCGCGCAGCAGCGTCAGGGCCTGCACCGGGTCGAGGCCACGGGCGACCGCCGCGAGGGTGTCGCGGTACGAGGGGAACAGCCAGTCCCGCTCCTCTAGGGCGAGGGCGGCGGCGATCTCGCACGCCTCCTGGCCGGTGGTCGACGGGTACACGGCGAGCCGGCCCTGCTTGGTGAGAGCGGTGGCCTGCGTGTTGTACCGGCGGCCGCGGATCAGCTCCGCGTACAGCCGGAGCAGTAGCGCGGGGTCGGCGTCGGCCACGGCGTCCGTGCCGAGCACGCGCAGCGGCTCGGTGTCGGGCAGCAGCGGGGCGGGGTCGGTACGCGGCTGCCAGGCCGGCGGGGCGGGCCGGTGGGCGGGAGCGACACCGGGCGGCTCTTGGACTGTCGAACTGCGCTGTTGCAACGAGTCCACCTCCTCGTGGGAGCGGGCATAAGACCCGAAGGCGGGTGGCGCGAGTGTGGTGCGCCTCACCTACCGATTGTTCGGTCGTGGAGGCATTTTGGCTACAGGCACCTCCAGCCTGTGGACAAACGGTTCTCCACAGCCTGGGATAGGAGCAGGTCGTCCACCGGAGAGAGGCGGGGGGACATGGCGGATGAACAAATGGCCGTCGACCGGAGCGGGGCTCCGGCCGACGCCACGGCCGATGCCACGGGCGGGGCGCTGGGAGAGACACTCGGCGGACCGCTCGGCGGAGCCGACAGCGAGGTGCCCGGCGAGGCCCTGAGCGCGCCGATCGGCGTGCCGACGGGCGTCCTGCCGGCACGCCCGCTGGACGCGATCGACCGCGACATCCTGAGGTTGCTGCAGACGGACGGCCGCGCCTCGGTACGGTCCGTGGCCGAGCGGGTACACGTCTCCCGGGCCAACGCCTACGCGCGGATCAACCGGCTCATCGACGACGGGGTGATCCGTGGCTTCAGCGCCCGCGTCAACCACGAGCGGGCGGGGCACGGCGCCTCCGCCTACATCACACTCAAGATCGTCCAGAACTCCTGGCGGACGGTCCGCGAGCAGCTCAGGGCCCTGCCGGGTGCCACGCACATCGCGCTGGTCAGCGGCGACTTCGACGTCCTGCTGCTCGTGCACACCCCGGACAACCGGACCCTGCGCGAGCTGGTGCTCACCCGGCTCCAGTCGATCCCCGAGGTGCTGTCGACCCGCACCCTGCTGGTCTTCGAGGAGACGGACCTCAACACCGACCACCGGCTCTGACCGCGCGAGAACCGCCCGAAACAGCGGGACGGCCCCCGAGGGGGCCGTCCAGAAGCCGTCTGCGGGCCGTCGACACACTGGCGGCACACCGAACGGCACACCGCTGGTACGAAGCCTCAGCGGGCCGTCTTCAGCCCGTCGAACGCGAGGTGCGCGACGGTCTCGGCGAGCTGCTCCCGCTCGCCCACCGCGTCCGGATGCGGCCGGTACCACTCCACCAGCGAATTGATCATGCCGAAGAGGAGCCGGGTCGCCAGCCGTATGTCCACGTCCGCCCGCAGGTCGCCCTCGGCCGCCGCGGCCTTCAGCAGATCGGCCACCCGGTGGTCGAACTCGCGCCGCCGCTCCATCGCCCACCGCTCGGTCGCGGTGTTGCCCCGCACCCGCAGCAGCAGCGTCACGTACGGCAGCTCCGCGATCAGCACCTCCACGGTGCGACGCGTGACGTACTCGACCCGCTCGACGGCCCGGCCGCGTACCGCCCCCGGCTCGTCGAGCACCGCGAAGAGCCCGTCGAGCGCCCGGCTGACCGCGCGCCGCAGCAGCTCCTCCTTGCCGGACACGTGGTGGTAGATCGACGACTTGGAGATCCCCGCGGCCTTGGACAGGTGCTCCATGGACGTGCCGTCGTAGCCGCGGTCGTTGAAGACCCGCACGGCGACCGAGAGCAGCGTCTCCGGCGTGTACGTGTCGCGCTTCGCCGTCGTCATCAGGAGTCCTCCCCTTCCTCGGCGTAGCCGCGGCGCATGAGGGCGAGGCTCGGCGCGTACCGCCCCGCCGGGTAGCGCTCGTCCAGCTCCCTGAGCAGCGCACAGGCCCGCTGGTAGCCCATTTTCCCGGCCCACTCCAGCGGCCCGGCCGGATAGTTCACCCCGAGCCGCATCGCCGTGTCGACGTCCTCGGCGGTGGCGACGCCCCGGTCGACCGCGTCGGCCGCCAGATCGGCCAGCATCGCGACCGTACGGGCCACGATCATGCCGGGCACGTCGCCGATCACGGACACCTGCTTGCCGAGCGCCTGGAAGAGGCCCACGGCCTCCGCGAGGGCCTCGGGATCGCCCCCTTCCCTGACGGAGAGCACGATCCGGCTCGCGCGCGCGTAGTCGAGCGCGAGATCGAAGTAGACGATCTCCTCGTCGCTGTACTCGAAGGCCGTCTCGCCGTCCGCGAGGCCCAACCGACCGCCCCCCGGGAGCTCGATGCACCCGGTGCCCTTCTTGCGCCGCACCTTGACGCCCGCCTCCTCGAAGAGGCCCACGAGCGGCTCGGCGGGTCCCAGGTCGCCGCGGACGACGATCTTCGCCGGCGCCTCGGCGGGCGGCGCGTTGTGCGGCTCGGGCCGCTCCGCGCCCTCCTCGTACGAGAACCAGCCCTGCCCCGACTTGCGGCCGAGCCGCCCGGACTCGACGAGCCGCCGCTGCGCGAGCGAGGGCGTGAACTTCGGGTCCTGGTAGAAGGACTCCCAGACGGAGCGGGTGACGGCCTCGTTCACGTCCTGGCCGATGAGGTCCGTGAGCTCGAAGGGCCCCATGCGGAAGCCGCCGCACTCGCGCAGGGCGGCGTCGATGGTCGCGGGGTCGGCCGCGCCCTCCTCGTAGACCCGCAGCGCCTCCGCGTAGAAGGGGCGCGCGACCCGGTTCACGATGAATCCGGGGGTGTCCGCGCAGCGCACCGGCGTCTTGCCCCAGGCCTTCACCGTCTCGTACGCGCGCGTGGCGACGTCCGCGTCGGTGGCGAAGCCGCTGACGACCTCGACGAGCGGGAGCAGCGGCGCCGGGTTGAAGAAGTGGAGTCCGACGAACCGGCCGGGCAGGCGCAGCCCTCCCGCGATCGCGGTGACGGAGAGGGAGGAGGTGTTCGTGGCGAGGACGGTGTCGTCGCCGACGACCTTCTCCAGGTCGGCGAAGAGCTGCTGCTTGACGGGGAGGTGCTCGACGATCGCCTCGACGACGAGCGCCGCGTCGGCGAGCTCCGCGAGGTCCTCCGCCGCGTGCAGTCGTCCGACAGCCGCCTCGCGCGCGTCGGCGGTCAGGCGGCCCTTCTCGACGAGCCGGTCCAGGCGGGCGGCGAGGGCGGCCACGGCCTCCCCCGCCCGGCCCGGTGCGCTGTCGTAGAGCCGCACGGGATGGCCGGCGACCAGCGCGACCTGGGCGATCCCCTGGCCCATGGTGCCGGTGCCGACGACGGCCACGGTCCGGTCCTGCCCGAAGGCGGTGGTGCGGTCCTGTGCGAGGTCGGTGGGCTCACTGGCGGTCACGTCGTCGCTCCCCCTGACGGTCACGTTGGCGCTCATAGGAGTGATCCTCCCCGATGGGTTTTCCACAGGATCGACGGACCCCCTTGTCCCGACCGATCGTTCGGTTACTCTAACTCCGTACGTGTCTCCCTGCCCAGCTCGACGAGGAGTTGGTCCATCCATGGCCACCGCTCTGCCGACCACCGACCGTCTGGCCGAGAAGCACCGGTCCACGCTCGATCAGGCACTCGCCACGATCCGCACGCGCGCCTACTGGTCGCCGCATCCCGAGCACCCGAAGGCGTACGGGGAGGACGGCTCGCTCGACGCGGCCGCCGGCCTCGCCGCCCACAAGGCCGTGCTGAACACCCGCTTCGAGCTCGACCAGCCCGGCACGGACGGCTGGACCGGCGGCGAGGTCTCGCCGTACGGCCCGGAGCTCGGCATCGAGTACCCGCACGCCGACATCGACGTCCTGCTCCCCGCGATGCGCGCGGGCACGGCCGCGTGGCGCGACGCCGGGCCGGAGACCCGCGCCCTCGTCTGCCTGGAGATCCTGTCCCGGATCTCGGCCCGCACGCACGAGTTCGCCCACGCCGTCATGCACACCAGCGGACAGGCGTTCATGATGGCGTTCCAGGCCGGCGGCCCGCACGCCCAGGACCGCGGCCTCGAGGCCGTGGCGTACGCGTACGAGGAGCAGACCCGCACCCCCGCGGGGCGGGCCGACTGGTCCAAGCCCCAGGGCAAGCGGGACCCGCTGGAGCTGTCCAAGGAGTTCACCCCGGTCGGCCGCGGCATCGCCCTGATGATCGGCTGCAACACCTTCCCCACGTGGAACGGCTACCCGGGCCTGTTCGCCTCGCTGGCCACCGGAAACCCGGTCCTGGTCAAGCCGCACCCGCGCGCCGTCCTGCCGCTCGCGCTCACCGTCTCCGTGGCCCGCGAGGTGCTCGCGGAGTCCGGCTTCGACCCGAACCTGGTCGCGCTCGCCGTCGAGCGCCCGGGCGAGGGCATCGCGAAGACCCTGGCCGTGCGCCCCGAGGTCCGGATCATCGACTACACCGGCTCGACCGAGTTCGGCGACTGGCTGGAGGCCAACGCCCGCCAGGCGCAGGTCTACACGGAGAAGGCCGGGGTCAACACGGTCGTGGTCGACTCGACCGACGACTACAAGGGCATGCTGGCCAACCTGGCGTTCTCGCTGTCGCTGTACAGCGGCCAGATGTGCACGACCCCGCAGAACCTGCTGATCCCCCGCGACGGCATCACCACCGACCAGGGCCCCAAGTCGTACGACGAGGTCGTCGCCGACCTCGCGGCGGCGGTCGGCGGTCTGCTGGGCGACGACGCCCGGGCGAACGGCCTGCTCGGCGCGCTGGTCAATCCGGACGTGAAGGCGCGTCTGGAGGCCGCCGCCGGCCTCGGCGAGGTGGCGCTCGCCTCCCGCGAGGTCGTCAACCCCGACTTCCCGGACGCCGTGGTCCGTACCCCGGTCATCGTGAAGCTGGACGGTTCCAAGCCGGACGCCCAGGCCGCGTACTTCTCCGAGTGCTTCGGCCCGGTCTCCTTCGCCGTCTCGGTGGACTCCACCGCCGACGCCCTGGAGCTGCTGCGGCGCACGGTCCGCGAGAAGGGCGCGATGACGGTCGGCGCGTACACGACCTCGGCCGAGACCGAGCGCGCGGTCGAGGAGGTCTGCCTGGAGGAGTCGGCGCAGCTGTCGCTGAACCTCACGGGCGGGGTGTACGTCAACCAGACGGCGGCGTTCTCCGACTTCCACGGCTCCGGCGGCAACCCCGCGGCGAACGCGGCGCTGTGCGACGGCGCCTTCGTCTCCAACCGCTTCCGGGTGGTGGAGGTCCGCCGCCAGGCCTGACCACCGGTTCCACCGGTACCGCGGGGGCCTCCGGGCCTCCGCGGTACGTCAGGCAGGAAGGTCCAGCGCGAGTATCAGGCGGGGGAGTCGATCTCCGCGTACCGCTGCACCCACGCGTGCATGGCGATCGCGGCGGCCGCCCCGGCGTTGATCGACCGGGTCGAGCCGAACTGGGCGATCGAGCAGACCATCTCCACGTGCGCGCGCGCCTCGTCCGTGAGCCCCGGGCCCTCCTGGCCGAAGAGCAGCACACAGCGGCGCGGCAGCACGGTCCGCTCCAGC
This sequence comes from Streptomyces sp. NPDC055103, assembly GCF_053607625.1. Classification (NCBI taxonomy): domain Bacteria; kingdom Bacillati; phylum Actinomycetota; class Actinomycetes; order Kitasatosporales; family Streptomycetaceae; genus Streptomyces; species Streptomyces sp. NPDC055103. Next base: position 123,500 of record NZ_JBSGTX010000009.1, on the reverse strand, counting down.
GGCACCGCGCCCGGAAGGTTGTCGATCCCGATAATCGGCAGGCCCTCGGCCGCCGCCCACGCCGTCAGCGACTCGGTGTCCGGGTGGTGGCGGACGTGCTGGTAGCGGTCGGTGACCATGGCGCCCCGCCGGTTCCAGCGCCGCCGGCCCACGATGTGGATCTCCTTCGCGAGGAAGGCGTTGGCGGTCCGCACGACCGAGCCGATGTTGAAGTCGTGGCCCCAGTTCTCCACCGCCACATGGAAGTCATGACGCCGGGTGTCGAGATCGGCGACGACCGCCTCCCGCGTCCAGTACCGGTAGCGGTCCACGACATTGCGCCGGTCGCCGCCGGCGAGCAGCTCGGGGTCGTACCGCTCGTCGTCCGGCCACGGCTCCGCGTGTGGCCCGACGCCGATCTCCGGGCCGAACCCCTCGTCGTACTGAACCGGCTCGGCCGCCGCCTCTGCCGCTTCCGCCGTCTCGGCTCCGGGCTTCTCTTCGGTGGTGCTCACCCGACGAGGGTACGGGGGTCGTGCTCCTCACCCGTACGGCGCTGTTCGGGCAGCGCTCCGGCGGACCTCCGGCGAAGGAGCCGGTCCCTGCCCCGCGCCGTCCGTGCGCCGAGGGCCACCAGGAAGGCCGTCGGCAGGAACACCGCGTCGGCGGAGATCATCGCGAGGGAGAAGACCGGCAGCCCGAGGAGCAGGGCGATCCCGGCGTGCTCCAGCATCATCGCGACCAGCAGGACGTTCTTGACCTTGCGGTGGAAGAGCGTGAAGGGGAAGGCGACCTGCACGATCACCGTGCCGTAGGTCAGCAGCAGCACCATGACCCCGCTGGAGCCCAGGAGCTCGGAGAGCGCGGGCCAGGGCGAGAAGTAGTCCAGGTGGAGCGGGTAGTACAGCGCCGTGCCGTCCTGCCAGCGCGAGCCCTGGATCTTGTACCAGCCGGCCGTGGCGTAGATCAGACAGACCTCGGCCATGATCACGACGAGGGCGGCGTTGTGCGTGAGGTTGGCGAGGACGTCGAGCAGGGTGCGCGGCTCCCCTGGAGCGAACCGGCACACCAGCCACCACAGACCGTGCCCCAGCCACAGCACCCACAGCAGCACCGGCAGCCACCACTCGCCGGTGACATCGCCGAACCAGGTGGTGGCGAGCAGGAAGCCACCGAGCACGATCCACAGCAGCGGCCCGACGACGTCCTCACGGGACCCGCGGGCCCCACGGGCGGCCCTCCTGGCGTCGAGGGACCACACCTGCCCGCAGCGGGTCAGCACGAGGTAGATCGCGGCGATGTGGAGGACGTTGTCGCCGCCGTCGCCCAGGAAGACGGAGCGATTCTGCAGCGAGAGGACCCCGGCCATGAAGACCACCGACACGGCCCTGGTGTGCCAGCCGAGGAGGAGCAGGGCGGCGGAGAGCACCGCGAGCGCGTAGACGACCTCGAACCAGATCCGGCCGTCCGACCACATCAGCACGGTGAAGGCGCGGTTGTCGGCGATCAGCCGGCGCGCCATCTCCCAGGACCAGGGGCCGTCGGGACCGTACATCTCGTGCCGGTAGGGCAGCTCACGCAGCAGGAAGACGAGCCAGGTCAGCGAGAAGCCGATCCGGATGATCGCGGTCTGGTGCGGGCCGAGCGCGCGGCCGGTGACGGTCTGGACGGCGCGGGCGATCCGCCGGTCGAAGGGCTCGCGCGTCCGCGCGCGCGGAGCGGTGGGGCTGCTCATCGGCCCGCCTCCGTACGGCTCGGGGCGGCGGCGTCCTCGCGGCTCCGGGCGTCGTCGCCCGGCCGGTCGGCGTCGGTCACCTTCCACCAGGGGAAGTCGCGGTAGGAGGGGGTCTCGTCGTTCTTCTCGGTGCTCCACCGGGGCGCCGGGAGGGGCCGGGTGACCGCGCGGAGCTGGACGCGCCGCACGTCGGCCCCTTCGAGCGAGGGAAGGCCGTCGAGGCGGAGCATCGCGATCCGGCGCATGTACTCCTCCGAGAGGTGGCCGCGCATTCCGTTGGGGCTGCCTTCGTCGGAGTGCGAGCTCAGGTAGAAGTCCACGGCCCTGCGGAGCTCGTTCTGCTGTGTGTGGCTGGGCATCGGGTTGTGGCGGATCGCCGCGGCGTCCTGGGCGGTGAGGTCGATCCAGCCGGTGGTGCGGCGGCCGTCGCCGGCGGTGGCGATCTCGGCGCGGACCTCGACGGCGACGTTCTGCTGGAGCGGGTTGGGTGCGAAGAGCTTCCAGTTCTGTTCGAACTCGGGATAGACCCAGTCGTCGACGGCCTGGCCGTGCCGCTTGGTGAGCGTGTTCGACGGCGCGACGTGCAGGAACACCATCGCCACATGCACACAGACGAAGACCCCGGCCACGGCGAGCGCCACGGCGGCGACGACCTGGTAGGGCAGTGACAGGGCCATGATCCCGCCGCCGGCGGACCCCGCGGGCGGACCGCTCGTCACCCCGTCCGCGACCGCTTCACCCTGCGTCTCGACGTCCGTCCCGACGTCCGCGCCGATGTCCCGTTCGACGTCCGCGTCCATCCCGCCCCGATCCCGATCGGCCCACCTCGGTTATCCACAGGGTTGACACCATACGGGCCGCCGACTCACCATTGAAGTCATTCAACCGAACGATCGGTCGGTAGGGGGTCTGATGACCGCAGTGACGGCAGGGACGGCAGGGACCACGGGCGCACCGGCCGCGTCGGACGCGGCCGTAGCGGCGACACAGGCCGCCTACGAAGCCGTGTTCGACGCCGCCGTGGCCGCCGACGAGCGGATCGAGCCGCGCGACTGGATGCCCGAGGCCTACCGCGCCTCGCTCGTCCGGCAGATCGCGCAGCACGCCCACTCCGAGATCATCGGCATGCAGCCCGAGGCGAACTGGATCACCCGCGCGCCCTCGCTGCGCCGAAAGGCGATCCTCATGGCCAAGGTCCAGGACGAGGCCGGCCACGGCCTGTACCTGTACAGCGCCGCGGAGACCCTCGGCACCAGCCGCGACGAGCTCCTCGACAAGCTCCACTCCGGCCGCCAGAAGTACTCCTCGATCTTCAACTACCCCACGCTGACCTGGGCCGACGTCGGCGCGATCGGCTGGCTGGTGGACGGGGCCGCGATCACCAACCAGGTCCCGATCTGCCGCTGCTCGTACGGGCCGTACGCCCGCGCGATGGTCCGGGTCTGCAAGGAGGAGTCCTTCCACCAGCGCCAGGGGTTCGAGGCGCTGCTCGCCCTCTCCCAGGGCACCGAGGCCCAGCACGCCATGGCGCAGGACGCGGTCGACCGCTGGTGGTGGCCCTCACTGATGATGTTCGGCCCGCCCGACGACGAGTCGACCCACACCGCCCAGGCGATGGCCTGGAAGATCAAGCGCCACTCCAACGACGAACTGCGCCAGCGCTTCGTCGACATCGCCGTCCCGCAGGCCGAGGCGCTCGGCCTCACCCTCCCCGACCCCGACCTCCGGTGGAACGAGGAGCGCGGGCACCACGACTTCGGGGCCATCGACTGGACCGAGTTCTGGGACGTCCTCAAGGGCAACGGCCCCTGCAACGGCCAGCGGCTGAGCAAGCGGCGCCAGGCCCACGAGGACGGCGCCTGGGTCAGAGAAGCAGCCGCGGCCTACGCGGAGAAGCACACCGGCAAGCACGGGGAGGCACAGGCATGACGAGCGACGGTTGGCCGCTGTGGGAGGTGTTCGTGCGCTCCCGCCGCGGACTGTCCCACACCCACGCGGGAAGTCTCCACGCACCCGACGCGGAGATGGCCCTGCGCAACGCCCGCGACCTGTACACCCGCAGGAGCGAAGGCGTCTCGATCTGGGTCATGCCCTCCGCGGCGATCACGGCCTCCTCGCCCGACGAGAAGGACCCCTTCTTCGAACCGGCCGCGGACAAGCCCTACCGCCACCCGACGTTCTACGAGATCCCGGAGGGGGTGAAGCACCTGTGAGCACCCCCGACACCCGCGAGGCCACCACGACCGCGGTGCCCACCGCCGCCGCCCTCGCCCTCGGCGACGACGCCCTCGTCCTCTCCCACCGCCTGGGGGAGTGGGCCGGCTCCGCCCCCGTCCTGGAGGAGGAGGTCGCCCTGGCGAACATCGCGCTCGACCTGCTCGGCCAGGCCCGCGTCCTGCTCTCCCTCGTCGGCGACGAGGACGAACTGGCCTACCTCCGCGAGGAGCGCTCCTTCCGGAACGTGCAGCTGGTCGAACAGCCCAACGGCGACTTCGCCCACACCATCGCCCGGCAGCTGTACTTCTCCACCTACCAGCGGCTCCTGTACGGACAGCTGGCGACCGGCGACGGCCCCTTCGCCGGCCTGGCGGCCAAGGCTGTCAAGGAGGTCGCCTACCACCAGGACCACGCCGAGCACTGGACCCTGCGCCTCGGCGACGGCACCCCCGAGAGTCACGACCGGATGCAGCGCGCCTGCGACGCCCTCTGGCGCCACACCGGCGAGCTGTTCCAGCCCGTCGACGGGCTCGACGTCGACCACACGGCCATGGAGAGCGCCTGGCTCGACTCCGTCACGGCCGTCCTCGACCGGGCCACACTCACCGTGCCCGCCGGACCGCGCACCGGCGCCTGGGCCGCGGGCGCCGGCCGACAGGGCCTGCACACCGAGTCCTTCGGCCGGATGATCGCCGAGATGCAGCACCTGCACCGCAGCCACCCGGGCGCGACATGGTGACCATGACGGCCCTGGAGGAGGAGCTCAGCCGGATCGCCGGCGCCGTTCCCGACCCGGAGCTGCCCGTCCTCACCCTGGAGGAGCTCGGCGTCATGCGGGGCGTCCACGTCACCGGCCCCGGCCGGGTCGAGGTCTCCCTCACCCCGACGTACACGGGCTGCCCCGCGATCGAGGCGATGTCCGAGGACATCCAGCGCGCCCTCCACCAGCACGGAGTGCCGGACGTCTCCGTCGTCACGGTCCTCGCCCCCGCCTGGTCCACCGACGACATCAGCGAGGAAGGGCGCCGCAAGCTCGCCGAGTTCGGCATCGCCCCGCCGCGCCCCCAGGGCCCGGACGGCGGCCCCGTGCCCCTGACCCTGGCGATCCGCTGCCCCCACTGCGGCTCCACCGACACCGAACTCCTCAGCCGCTTCTCCTCCACCGCGTGCAAGGCCCTGCGCCGCTGCACCGCCTGCCGCGAACCGTTCGACCACTTCAAGGAGTTGTAGATGCTGCCCTCCGCCGCCGGCCGGGCCGGGTTCCATCCGCTCCGCGTGAGCGAGGTCGAGCGGCTCACGGACGACTCCGTGGCCGTCACCTTCGCGGTACCGCCCGAGCTCCACGAGACGTACCGGCACCTCCCCGGCCAGCACCTCGCCCTGCGACGCACGGGCGAGCAGGGCGAGGAGATCCGGCGTACGTACTCGATCTGCGCCCCCGCCGCCCCCGCGGGCGAGCCCCCCGTCCTGCGCGTGGGCATCCGGCTCGTCGACGGCGGCGCGTTCTCCACGTTCGCGCTCAAGGAGCTGACCGTCGGCGACCTCGTCGAGGTCATGGAACCCATGGGCCGCTTCGCGCTCGCGCCGCGCCCCGGCCACTTCGCCGCCGTCGTCGGCGGCAGCGGCATCACCCCGGTCCTCTCCATGGCGGCCACCCTGCTCGCCCGGGAGCCCGAGGCCGGGTTCTGCCTGATCCGGAGCGACCGCACCGCCGCCTCCACGATGTTCCTCGACGAAGTGGCCGACCTCAAGGACCGCTACCCGGACCGCTTCCAGCTGGTCACCGTGCTCTCCCGCGAGGAACAGCAGGCGGGACTACCCTCCGGCCGCCTCGACCGCGAGCGGCTGGCCGCACTGCTGCCCGCGCTGCTGCCGGTCGACACGATCGACGGCTGGTTCCTCTGCGGCCCCTTCGGACTCGTCCAGGGCGCCGAGCAGGCGCTGCGCGGCCTCGGAGTGGACCGCGGAAGAATCCACCAGGAGATCTTCCACGTCGACGACGGCTCGGCACCCGCACCGGTCGCCACAGCCGACACCCCGGCCCACGCGACCCTGACCGCCACCCTGCACGGCCGCTCCGGCACCTGGCCGGTGGACCGGGGCGAGTCGCTCCTCGACACGGTGCTCCGCGCCCGCGCGGACGCCCCGTACGCCTGCAAGGGCGGAGTGTGCGGCACCTGCCGCGCCTTCCTCGTCGACGGAGAGGTCCGGATGGACCGCAACTTCGCGCTGGAGCCCGAGGAGACCGAAGCCGGATACGTCCTGGCCTGCCAGTCCCATCCCGTCACCCCGGACGTGGAGTTGGACTTCGACCGCTGACGAGTCCCGGCACCGCCATTCCCTTCCGCTAGAACCTGTTCTATCTTGACGGCTCGTCAGGGCAGAGAGCGCAGGAGCAGCAACGGGAAGGCAGGACAGTGGACTTCACCTTCACCGAGGAACAGCAGGCGGCCGTCGAGGCGGCCAAGGCGGTCTTCGCGAGCGTGGCACCCGACGCGGTACCGAGCCCGGCCCTCACCGCGGGCGCCGTCTCCGAGGACCTCGACCGACCGCTCTGGTCCCGCCTCGCCGCCGCCGACCTGCTCGGCCTCACCCTGTCACCCGAGCACGGCGGCGCCGGACTCGACCCCGTCGCCCTCTGCCTCGTGCTGCGCGAATCCGCCCGCGTCCTCGCCCGCGTACCCCTGCTCGAGACAAGCGCCGTCGCGATGACCGTCGACCGGTACGCGGACCCCTCAACAGCCGCCGCGCTCCTCCCCCGTGTCTGCCGCGGCGAACTCGTCCTCACCGCCGCCTCCCACGGACGCACCGGCCACGACCCGGCCGAGCGCACCGTCACCGCCCGCCGCGACGACACCAGCTGGGTCCTCGACGGACTCCAGAGCGCCGTCCCCTGGGCCCACGGCGCCAACCTCGTCGCCGTCCCCGCGCACACCCCCGACGGCCACACCGTCCTCGCCCTGATCCCCCGGGCCCACGAAGGCGTCTCTCTCGCCGAGCAGTACTCCACCAGCGGCGAACTCCTCGCCGAGATCCGCCTCGACGCCGTACGCCTCGACAGCACCGACGTCATCGACACCGAAGGCGCCTGGGACCGACTGCGGGAACTCCTCACCACCGGCACCTGCGCACTCGCCCTCGGACTCGGCGAGGCCGTCCTCGCCATGACGAGCCAGTACACCGGCAAACGCGAACAGTTCGGCCACCCCGTGGCCACGTTCCAGGCCGTCGCCGTCCAGGCCGCCGACCGCTACATCGACCTGCGCGCCATGGAAGCCACTCTCTGGCAGGCCGCCTGGCGCGTCTCCACCGGCGCCGACGGGGCGCTCCCCGCCGCCGGGGACATCGCCGTCGCGAAGATCTGGGCCTCCGAGGGCGTACGGCGCGTGGTGCAGACCGCCCAGCACCTCCACGGAGGCTTCGGCGCCGACACCGACTACCCCCTGCACCGCTACCACGCCTGGGCCAAGCAGATCGAACTGTCCCTCGGCCCCGCAGCAGCCCACGAAGAGGCACTGGGCGACCTCCTGGCCACCCATCCCCTCGGCTGACGCGACCAAGCCCGACTTCAGCCCAGCCCGCTCAACTCACTCAGCTCGTTCAACCCACCTCAGAGAACGAAGGCCGGGCTCCCACTCCCCGTCACCATCGGACGCCCGGCACCGTCCCAGGCGAGCATCCCGCCGTCGATGTTCACCGCGTCGAAGCCCTGCTGCACCAGATACTGCGTGACCTGCGCCGACCGGCCACCCACCCGGCACATCACATAGGCGCGGCCACGCTCGGCCACCGCCTCCGTCACCTCACCGAAGCGCGCCACGAAGTCGCTCATCGGCACGTGCAGCGCACCCTCGACGTGACCGGCCTCCCATTCGTTGTCCTCCCGGACGTCCAGCACCAGGGCATCGGCCGGCACGGAAGCCGCGTCCACCGAGGGCAGCGGGGAGAAATTCATGGGACTTGCCTTCTCTCGTCAGAACCGCCCGACGAAGTTCGAGCGCACGGAAAAAACCTACTCCACCAGCCCGGCAAGCTCGGTCTCACGCTCGGAGACCTGCGCGAGCAGCTGCTCCGCGATCTCCTCCAGAAGCCGGTCCGGGTCGTCCGGAGCCATCCGCAGCATCGCGCCGATCGCGGACTCCTCCAGCTCGCGCGCCATCACGGACAGCATGTCCTTGCGCTCCGCCAGCCACTCCAGACGCGCGTACAGCTCCTCGTTCTCGCTGAGCCGCTCCTCGGCCGGCACCGGCCCGGCCTCCCACTCGGCGGACAGCTCACGCAGCTGGGCCTCGTCGCCCCGGGCGTAGGCGGCGTTCACACGCGTGATGAACTCCTCGCGCCGCTGCCGCTCGGCCTCCTCACGGGCCAGGTCGGGGTGGGCCTTGCGGGCCAGCTCGCGGTAGAGCCTGCGAGCCTCCTCGCCGGGCCTGACCCGCTTCGGCGCCTGCACCGGCCGCTCGTTGAGCATCGCCGCAGCCTCGGGGGAGAGGCCGTCGGAGTCGATCCAGTCGTGGAACAGCTCCTCCACCCCGGGCATGGGCATGACCGCGGCCCGCGCCTCCTGGGCCCGCAGCAGATCCTCCGGGTCCCCGGTGCGCGCCGCCCGCGCCTCGGCGATCCGCGCGTCGAGCTCGTCGAGCCGCGCGTACATGGGACCGAGCTTCTGATGGTGCAGCCGCGAGAAGTTCTCCACCTCGACCCGGAAGGTCTCGACAGCGATCTCGAACTCGATCAACGCCTGCTCGGCAACGAGCACGGCCCGCTCCAGCCGAGCCTCGGGCCGCTCGTCCCCGGCCGACGCCTCCGCGACCGGCACGCCGGCCTCAGCGCCCACGGCCGCCTCGTCCACAGGCCGCTCGGCCTCGGGCCCGTCGTTCGCACCCTGGTCCACGCTCACGTTCACGCCTGCCCACGTCATCGTTCCGGCTCGTCCCACCCAGCCTACGGTCCTTCGGGGGGGCCTCCCCCCCTCCCTCCCCCTCCCCTCCCTCCCCCGTTGCGGGCGTCGGTCAGACGCCCAGTTCCGCCGCTATGCGCCCTGCCCGGACGGCGGCGAGCAGGTCGGCGTGGTCCGCGGTGGTGCGGTCCGCGTACGTGACGGCGAAGGACGCGACGGCCTCGTCCAGTTCCTCGTTCTTGCCGCAGTAGCCGGCTATCAGACGCGGGTCGGCGCTGTGGGCGTGCGCCCTGGCCAGCAGCGCGCCGGTCATCCGGCCGTAGTCGTCGACCTGGTCTACGGTGAGCGCGGCGGGGTCGACGCTGCCCTTGCGGTTGCGGAACTGACGCACCTGGAAGGGGCGCCCTTCGACCGTCGTCCAGCCGAGCAGGATGTCGCTCACCACCTGCATGCGCTTCTGCCCGAGCACCACGCGCCGTCCCTCGTGGCCGGGGTCCGGCACGGTGAAGCCCGCGGCCGGCAGGTACGGCAGCAGGGCCGAGGGCCTCGCCTCCTTCACCTGGAGCACCAGCGGCTCGCCCCGGTGGTCGAGCAGCAGCACGACATAGGAGCGGGTGCCGACACTGCCGGTGCCGACGACCCGGAACGCCACGTCGTGGACGGCGTACCGCGCGAGGAGCGGCAGCCGGTCCTCGGACACGGTCTCCAGGTAGGCGGCGAGGGAGGCGGCGACGGCCGCCGCCTCGCTGTCAGGGACTCTGCGCAGCACCGGGGGAGCGTCCACGAATCTGCGGCCGCCGCCCTCGGCGTCGGTCACCGCCTCGGTCGACCGGGCGGCGAACCGGGCGCTGGTGTTCTTCCGGGCTTTTCCCGAGACCTTCTCCAGGGTGCCGAGGAGATCGCGGGCGTCGGTGTGCGAGACGAGTTCCTCGTCGGCTATCGCGTTCCAGGCGTCGTGGGCGGGGAGCCGGGCCAGGAGGCGCATGGTGCGCCGGTAGGCGCCGACGGTGTCGAACGCGGCCTTCCGGCACACGTCCTCGCCGGCTCCGACCTCGCGTCCGGCGAGGACGAGCGAGGTGACGAGCCGCTTGAGGTCCCATTCCCAGGGGCCGACGATCGTCTCGTCGAAGTCGTTGAGGTCCATGACGAGCCGGCCGCGGGCGTCGCCGTAGAGGCCGAAGTTGGCGGCGTGCGCGTCGCCGCACAGTTGGGCGGATATCCCGGTGACGGGGGTCGTGACAAGGTCCTGGGCCATCAGTCCGGCGGATCCGCGGAGGAAGGCGAAGGGGCTCGCCGCCATCCTGCCGACCCGTATCGGCGCGAGCTCGGGCACCCGGTCCCGGCTCGACTCCTCGACTGCCCGGACGGCGTCCGGCCGGTCGGCCGCGAGGGCCGGCCGGGCGTGCGAGGAGCGCGGCACCCGGTCGCGCAACTCCTTGCCCGCGTCGCTGGGGGAGACCCCCGTGCCGCCGACGGCGGCGCGGCGCGCGAAGCCCGCTACGTGCGGGACGCGCTCACCTTCCGCCGTCCCGTCGGTACCGCGCTGTCCCGGCACCACGGCCTGGATCTCGTCCATGGGACGCCTCCCCCGATGCGATGTCCAACATCATCCGGCCCTGACCGTACAGCCGCATCTGATCGACCGTCTCCCCCTGTGGACAACGCCCTGTGGACAACCTCAGACGGCGACCGCCTCCTCCATCTCCTCCTCCGCCCTCGCCTCTGCCCGGGCCTTCTCCGCGCCCGACTCGCCGCCCGACTGCCCGCCCGACTCGGCACCCGTCTCGCCGCGCTTCTCCCCGGCCGGTGCCGCGCCGCCCCGCCTGGCCGCCTCCACGACGCCTGCGGTCACCACGAGAGCCGCTCCGACGAGGAACCACACAGCGAGGACGAGGACGTGTCCGCCGAGCGCGTGGCCGCCGAAGTACACATGGCTGCGGATGCCCTCGACGAAGCCGGCGCCGTTCCAGAAGGCGTGCAGCGCACCGAAGAAGCCGGGCTGGAGCTCGGGCCGGTAGATACCGCCGGAGCTCGTGAAGTTGAGCATGACGAAGAGCACCATCACGCCGAGCGTGGTCCAGCGGCGCAGGAAGGTGTGAAGGCCGACGCCGACGAGCAGGATGCCCGCCGCGTACAGCCAGGACATCGCCCAGACTCCGCCGAGACCCTGGTCGACGAGGTGGAAGACCGGTCCGGCGAACAGGATGCCGATCAGGCTGACGACCAGCGACATGCCGGCGGCGAGGAGAGCCCTGACACGCATGGGCAGGACGGCGCCCGCGCCGCCGATGACGGCGACCGAGGCGTAGGCGCCGATGCTGAGGGCGACGAGCAGGAAGAAGACGCCCTGGCCGGTGGGGTCGCCGGAGGCGACGGGGGCGACGTCGGTGACCTTGAGCGGGGCGTCCTGTGCGGCGGCGACCCTGGTGAACACCTTCTCGACGGCCATGGCGCTGGTGTCGGAGGAGCCGGAGGCGACTAGGAGCTCGGGCTGCTCGCCGGGGACGTAGGCCCCGAAGCTGCCCTGCTCGCGCAGCGAGGCGACGGCCGTCTCCCGGTCGGCGACGGTACGGACGTCGAGGGCGCCCGCACCCTGGTCCTGGAGCGTCTGGGCGAGGACCTGGGCGCTCGGACCGGAGCCGACGACGTCGACGCGCAGGTCGTGGGGTGCGGGGGCGTGGAACGCGCCGAGGTAGGCGAGGCCCATGCCGATGCACATCAGCAGGGGAGTGAGCAGATGTCCGAGGACATGTCGCAACGCGTCGTGGGTACTCGGTCCTGCGGCCACCGGAACCTCCATGGTTGGCTTTTACAACTAAATAACCGTTGTACTATACAACCGAAAGCGCAGACGGCGGCAACCGACGACAACCACCGATGACCGACGACAGGGGAGCGCACATGACCGGTAGCGCAGACGTACCGCGCGAGGCGTCCGTGGACGTCATCCAGCGCGAGCTGACGGCCTTCGCTCGCCGCGCCCGCGCCGCGGCGGCCCGGGTCCACCCCGAGCTCCCGCTCGTCTCGTACACGCTCCTCGCCCACATCGACGAGCAGCGCGGCTGTCGCGCCACGGACCTCGCGGCCCACTACCTGCTAGACAAGTCGACGGTCAGCCGCCAGGTCGCCACCCTGGAGAGACTCGGACTGATCGAGCGCCGGCCCGCCCCCGACGACCACCGCGTCCAGGTCCTGCACCCCACGGAGGCGGGCGCGCAGGTCCTCGCCTCGGCCCAGACGAGCCGCCTCGCCGCCTACCAGGAACGCCTCAGGGACTGGTCGGCCGACGACCTCGCCCGGTTCGCCGCGTACCTGCTCCGCTACAACGCCGCGAGCCCGACCGGCCTCCCGGACAACCCCCCGCGCTGACCACCCCGCCCCCGGACCGCCCAGGCCCGCCGACCCACAGCCAGGCCCGCCGACCCACGGCCAGTACCGAACCACAGCCAGGCCCGACCCGCGGCCAGGGCGAAACCAGAGCCCCCCGGAAGGGCCTACAGCCCCAGCCCCGCATCCCGGGCCAGCAGCGCGGCCTGGACACGGTTCTCGCAGTCCAGCTTGGCCAGGATCCGGCTCACGTGCGTCTTCACCGTGGCCTCGCTCATGTGCAGCCGCCGACCCGCGTCCGCGTTGGACAGCCCTTCCCCGAGCACCGCCAGCACCTCGCGCTCCTTCTCGCTCAGCGCCGCCACCCGCACCCGCGCCTGCTCGGACCGCGTGGCCTCCCGGCCCGTGGCGAGCCGCTCCACCACGTGCCGGGTCGCCGCAGGCGACAGATACGCGTCACCCGCCGCGGCCGCCTGCACCGCCCGGATCAGCTCCGCCGGCGCCGTGTCCTTGAGCAGGAACCCGGCGCCCCCGTGCTCCAGCGCCCGCAGGACGTTCTCCCGCTCCCCGAAGGTCGTCAGGACGATGACCCGGGCAGCCGGCGCTGCCCGGCGCAGCTCCGGCAGCGCGGAGAGGCCGTCGAGCACCGGCATCTGAATGTCGAGGAGCACCACGTCGGCGGCGTGCGCCCGCGCCGCCTCGACGGCCGCCCGGCCGTCGGCGGCCTCGCCGACCACCTCGATGTCCGGGTCCGAGATGAGGATCATCCGGATCCCGGCCCGGATCAGGGGCTCGTCATCGGCGATCACGACCCTGATGGGCTGCCCTGCCACAGCTGCTCCCCCACGCCTCCTGGTGGTTCCGAGGACAGCGTCACCGCTGCTCGACCACGTACGACTTCTTCTCGATCAGCTTGCCGTCCTTGAAGCAGAACCGGAAAACAGGCTCCTCTTCGAAGGACTCGCCGCTCTCCGAGGAGAGCAGCACCAGACAGTCCGCGCCCTCCGGCCGCGCGGGCCCCTTGCCGCCCAGGCCCGCGGTGGCGATCGAGTCGCCCGAGGGCAGCCGGTCCCGGACCTCACGCTCGGTCATGCCCACCTTCACCTCGTCGTACCGCTCGGGATCGATCATTCCCTTCTCCAGCGAACCGATCATGAAGAAGAGACCGAAGCCCGCGGCCACCACGAGCAGGACGACCGCGCCGAAGGCGATCCCGCAGCCCAGCGCGACCCCGCCACCCGCGCCCATGCCCCTGCCTCTGCCCCCGCGCACCGCCATCGCCAGCTCCCGCTCCGTGAACGTCCAGTCGGCCGGTCCGACCACGACCGGACGACCATCACTCACCAGCGGCTCCGTCGACTGCTGCCGGAAGTCGTCGGCGGCATCGACCAAAGGCGCCGCCTCGGCGACGGGCGCAGCCCCGTACGGCAGCATCCCGGCCACCCGGAAGCCGCCTCCGTCGGCCGGACCCGCGTGGCACATGCCGCCCACCAGACGGGCCCGCTCGGCAAGTCCGGTCAGTCCCTGACCACCGCTCACGACGTCCTTGGCCGGGCCGCCCGTCGACGGCTCGTTGACGACCTCCACGACGAAGGTGTCCGGCTCGTACCGCAGCTCGACGCCGATCGGCGCCCCCGGCGCGTATTTGTAGGCGTTGGTCAGCGCCTCCTGGACGATTCGGTACGCGGCGTGGTCCGCGGCCGGCGCCAGCGGCCGCTCCTCCCCGAGCCGGCGCAGCCCGACCGTGGTTCCGGCCGCTCTCGCCGACGCCACGAGCCCCTCTATGCCCGCAGTGCCTCGTGCCGCCCGCCCCGTCTCGCCCCCGGCCTGGGCGGGCGCGGAGGCCGTTCCGGTCGTCGCTTCGATCCCGTCGCGCAATATGCCGACGACCTCCCGCAGCTCGTGCATCGCCGTCACCGACGCGTTCCGCAGGACTCCGACGACCCCGCGCTGCCGCTCGCTCAGCTCCCGGTCGACCTCCAGGGCGCCCGTGTGCACGGCGATCAGCGCCAACTGGTGGCCGAGGCTGTCGTGCATGTCCTGGGCGATCCGCTGCCGCTCTCGCAGGCGCGCCTGCCAGGCCACCATGGTCCGCTCCCGCAGCAACTGGGCGTTGCGCTCCTGGAGGGCGTGCAGCAGGGTCCGCCGCTGGATCCAATAGCGGTGGGCGAGGCCCGGCGCCAGGGTGGTGCCCAGGTAGTAGAGGGTCGCGATGAAGGCCACCGTGAGCAGCCGCTGCTGGTCCCAGGTCTCCAGGAGCGTCCCGCCGACGTCCAGGACGAAGGCGGCCATGAAGGCGGCCAGCGCCCGCCCGACGCTCGGGATGTACCGGCCGGCCGACCAGCCGACCACGATCAGCAGCGGCCCGAAGCCCGGCAGGAAGGGGGCGAGCGCCGCGGCGAGGACGAGGACGCTCGCGGGCAGCCTGCGGCGCGCCAGCGACAGCACGGCGGCAGCTGCGGCGACCCCGGCAAGCCGCCATCCCTCGCCGCCCAGGAGCTCCTCGCTCCCGGCGGCGAGCAGCGCGACGACGACGGCGAGCGAGATCTCACCGGCGGTCCTGCGACGCGACCACTGCCCCGGTACGGCGAACCATCCCCACCAGGCGGCGAACCTGGTCCTGATCCCGGTCGTCGCGGTCATCCCGCTGCTCCGGCTCGCGTCCCGGGCCCCCGACTTCGACATAACGTCCACGCTCGCACCCTAGGCAGCGGCCCCACTCGCGGACGTCCGTCTTTCGTCTCGCCCCACGACGACAAAAGTCGCGACCCAGCCACTCGGCCCTCGGGTCCGCGACCCGACGTGTGAAGGCTCACACTCGGCGACACATAAGCGGAAGCCCCGTAGGTCGATGACCTACGGGGCTTCCGTCTGGTGGGGCACCGACGAAACCCGCTGGTCAGGGCCTACGCCGGTGTCCGTGGAGATCATTTCCCCCGCTGGTGTAGATCGTTTCCCACCACTCCAGTCAGAGGGCTGCCGACTCAGGACTCGGTGATCCCGTGCCCGGCCAGTTCACCGAAGCCCGCGAGCACAGCGGTTACTCCGGTGACGGCGGACAGGGAGAGGGCCCTGGCATCGACCTCATGGAGAGCGCGCTACGGACCAGAGGTACATCAATGGCGGGGATCGCGAGTTCCCAGGCTTGATTGGCATCTCGCAGAGACAACAGGCGGAACAGTGTCTTGTCGACCACATGACCGCCATCACCAGTTACCGGCCCCACCCCATAGACACGGAACGGAGCAATCAAATCCACGCCACCGGATCTACCGATAAATCGCACTGGAAACCAGATCACAGGTGAGTGTGCAGCGGGATCAAGGATCAGCACTCCCTGCAAGAAACGGCTACCATCCCAAGCGAACGCGGAAACAGCGCGCGCCTCGCCGGAATTGAACGCATCGACATCCGCCTTTGCCCGAGTCGGAGCATCAACCGTGAACTGCTCAATGACACGCTTCGGATATCTCAGCAAATCCGTGAATGTCTGTGTACCAGCAGACCGTCGCACTCTTTGCCCCACCCCTACCCCCTCTGCCACAGCACACCTCTTACACAGATAGTACCCGCTGCGCGATGCGGAGCCTCTCGCGACCTGAAAACATCTTCACGGACGCCAGCGAGCTGCAATCAAGCAAGCCAATCACGCAACTTGCCCTCACCCGCACCATCGAGGCCAGCTACTGGGATACGCAGACCCGTCTCTCCAACGGCCCCTAATCGCTAAATTAAAGCGAATCATCGCGGATATTCGACTCCCCGATAATCCGAGCGGCTGACACCCACCGAAGGGCACCAGTCACTCGGATCACCACAGAACGGTTACGGCTTCCAATACTTCTTCTTGGTGAACATTAGCTTCGCCATTCCCGACCAGCTACTACGGAACTTCATTGCCGCATGCAGCCTGAAGGCGAGCTTTCCTGCAAATACGCCCCCTACATTCTGCGCAGCCCCTACACCTGCAGCTTGCGCGTATCCCGTAGCCGTGTGCTTTCCACCACTGATCGAATAGCCGGCCACTCCTCCAGCTGCCCCGATACCTGAAGCGATGACGTACCCAGCTATCACGCCTCCACAGACACCCGCCGTTGCCGCGATGCAGAGAGCCCCACCGATGACAGCTGCACCCGTGATTCCAATCTGCGCGATCCCTCGCCAGTGGTCGGATACGAACTCGCCGGTGGCTTCAGCAGCATTTGCGACCCCAGATACGACCTTTCCACCCGTATTGTCCCAGATGCCACCCAGGATACTTCCCCAGGTTTTTTCCTTATTACGACGGTCGGCGTCGGCCTTATCTCGATCGGCTTTCCGGTCGTCGGCAGCCCTTTTTGCCTGGGCAGCCTTCTTGGCGTCGTAGTGGAATACCTTGTAGTTCGCCGGGTCCGCTCGGTACGACTTGTAGCGGCGCTGGGATTCGGGGTCCTTCCTCGGGCTCTGGTTCCAGACGTACTGGCCGTTCTTCTGGGTGTAGTGGCCGGTCGTCATGCCCCGTTCCTGGGCGTAGTAGTAGTCCGAGACCCCGTTGCCGCCTACCGGGCCATCTGGGCGGAGGCCCGTCGGGTCCGCCTTGGTCAGCGGGTTGTTGTGCCCGTAGGCGTAGGCGTTCATCTGGGCCGGGTCACCGACGTCGATGATCGGGTCGACCGAGAGGAAGCGGCCCATGGTCGAGTCGTACTCGCGGGCTCCCAGGTGTGTCAGGCCCGTCGGGTCGTTCGTGCCGCCGACGAAGCCGCGGGTGCCGAAGGCGCCCGACTGGGCCGTGCGCAGTTCGCCGAAGGGGAGCTGCTTGCGGTGAGTGACGGCGAGGGTGGAGACGTTGATGGCGGTCATGGCCGTGCCCTGGTGGTCGCCGACCAGGTAGGAGATGGTCGCGCCCGTGCGGACAGCGATCGTTTCGCCGTCGTGGGTGTAGTAGCGGGTGGCGGTCTTGGCGCCGTTCGCTGCGACCTTGAGTTCATCTCCGTTGGGCAGGGTCAGCACGCTGCTGCCGTCCGCGTTCTTGGCGATGAGCCTGCCGCCGTCGGCGTCGTACACGTAGCTGCTGGTCTTGCCGGCCTCGGTGAGGGTGGCAAGGTGGCCCTCGGCGTCCCAGACCAGGTTCTGCACCTTCGTGCCGATGGTCCGGTTGGTCGTGTTGCCGGTCGCGTCGTACTGGAAGCTGCTGACCCGCCCGTCGTCCGGACCGCCGGTAACGGTGGCCTGCTGGACGGCGTGAGGGCGGTCGGCCTTCGCCGCCGGGTGCGTGTAGGCGGTCGTGATGCCGCCGAGCTTGTTGCTCTGCTCGGTTCGGTTGCCCAGCTTGTCGTAGCCGTAGGTCAGCCAGTACGCGTCCGGGCCGCCGACGCTGGTCGTGGTCGGTGCCGTAGCGCAGTCGGCCTTAGCCGTCCACGCCTCGGTCAGCCGGCCAAGGGCGTCGTTGGTGAAGCACTGACGGTCGGTGGACGCGGTGGCGTCCTGGCCGGTCGTGCTGGTGATCCCGGTGACGTTGCCCGCCGGGTCGTAGGCGTACAGGGAGCGGTCGACCCGCCTCGGCGCGAGGAACCGGTCGGTGGTCCGCTCAAGGAGTCGCCCTGTGTGCTCGTCGTACGCCAGGGTCCGGAAGACCTTCTTGTCCAGATCGTGGCCGAACTCGGTGCCGACGGGCCGACCGAAGACGTCGTACTGGACGTTGGCGACGAGGAGGTTTCCGGCGCGGGTGGTGCGGTAGGGCTGATCGTCGCTGTTGTAGTTGGTCACGACCAGCTCGGAGGGAATGTCACCGACCGCAGGGTTCTCCGCCCATACCAGGGCGCCCGTCTGCTCGCTGTACCCGTATTCCCAGTTGTAGGTGCCGGCGAGTCCGCCCGCAGCGGTCGGGACGGTCAGGGTGGTCGACGTGGGCTGGTAACGGCCGTCGAACGCGTCGACCTGCTCCTTGTACTCGGCACCACCGACGATCCGGCTGCTGCTGGTGAGCTGTCCCTTGGCGAGGGTGTCGTACGTCCACTTGGCCAGCACCGTGGTGCCGTTCTTGACCTCGGTCTTGCGGCCGAGCTTGTCGTAGACGGTCGTCAGAATGTTGTGCTCGGCGTCCTCGCCAGTGACGACCTGTCCGTTGGCGTCATAGGTGAGGACGGTCGTGCCCTTGTCGGGGTCGTCGACCTCGGTCTTCTGACCTCGGTTGTCGTAGGTGTACGTCCAGGTGTTGCCGGCCGGGTCGGTGATCGCGGTGGGCTCGTTGTACTTGCCGTAGGTGTAGGTCGTCGACTGGGGCTGTGTCTGCCCGGCACCCGCGTACTGGATGAGTTCGGTGGCGCGTCCGTTGGCATCCGCCACCTTGGTGGTGACTGTGCCGCCCTTGGGCGGGGTCACGGTGACCCGGTCGCCTCCGTAGGCGGTCGTCGTCCGCCACTTCTCGTCGCCGCGGAAGAGCGACACGGCGTCCGTGACGCGGCCCATGCCGTCGTAGAAGTTCTCCGTGACGTTGTCGACCTGGTGCTGCTCCTTGGCCGTGTACAGCGTCGTGGACGGGGCGACGTCGCCGTAGTACGGGGCGAAGCTCTTCCAGACCCAGCCCCGCGAGTCGTAGCGGGTCTCCGACATGATCGTGTGCAGCGTGCCGACGGCTGCGGCCTGCGACTGGCGCTCACGCAGCAGACCGTCGTACAGGGCGTACGTGGTGCGGTAGGTGCCATCCTGCTTCAGGGTCTTCGTGGTGACCGCGTTGGCCTGGGTCTTCGAGATCTTGTAGCTGTATTCCGTGGACGGCTGCGTGGCGTGGTCGGCCTTGGCCCAGCCGGGCTGCCACACCTTGAGCACGCGGCCGAGGCCATCGTAAACCGCGTCCGTGCGCTTGCCGTTGGCGTCGACGGCAGCGGTGACCACTCCGCGTACCGGATCGTACGTCGTCGTCGAGGCGTGGCTGAGGGCATTGGTCACCTTCATCGAGGTGGGTATGCCCGTGGCCGGGGTGTACGTGGTCGTGGTGGTCTGCCCGAGCGCATCGGTGTCGGTGAGCTCGCGGCCGTGCTGGTCGTAGGCGTGGCGAGCGGTGGTGAGGTAGCCGGTGCCGGCCGCGTCCTGCTCGTCGAGGCGGGTGACATCACCCTTCACCGGCGCGGTGGTGATCGAGGTCGCCCCGTCGTAGTAGCGGCGCTCGACGGAAATCAGGTCGTCAGGCAGGCTCGGCGCCGTACCGCACGGCTTGGCCACGGTCCTGATCTCTGACGGCATCCCGAGAATGACGCCGGGTGCGTAGGTCGTCGTAGTGCACCTCTCGTCGCCCGACTTCGCGGTGTCGCCGAGCCGGGACTCGGTGAGGACGTGACCGTTCGCGTCGAACGTGCGGTGGGTCTCGGTGGTGCGCCAGTTCTGGCCGACGACAGTGCGGGTCTTCTCCTCCGCGCCTCCGGTGATGTAGGCGTGGCGGGCGGGGAGCCCCTCCGCCCGGGTCTCCGTGGCGGTCGCAGTGGACACCCACGGCGTGAAGCTCGTGGTCGACTCCAGCCCGCCGTTCTCACCGTTGTACGTGGCTTCCTCACGCGTCATGCCGCCAAAGGCCTCGTGGTCGGTGACGCCGATCTGCTCGCTGTCCTTGACCGAGGCGCCAGGGATGCCGCGGAAGTAGCGGTACTCCTTGAGCGTGCGCTGGAACGGGTACGCGCCGGTGCGGACCTGGACCCGTCCGAAGCCCTTGCGATCGCCGTACGTGAGGTGCTCGGCCTTGGTGAACTCGTCGTCCTTGGCCTTCGCCCAGGCCATACCGTCGGGGTACGTGTACTCGGTCCGCTTGGCGGGAGCCCCACCGGTGTTGTCGTTCTCGGTGATCAGGTTGACGGCGTAGGCGTGGAACCAGTCGAGGTACGGCTCGTAGTTCGCAGCCGGGGCGTCCGGTGGGGACCACTTGACCGGGTAGCAACGCCGGGTGTTCGAGGTGGGCGAGGGCACGCTGGTGGCCGAGCAGTCCTCGGACGTGTAACCGATGCCGATGGTGCCGCCGGACTCGGTGTGGATGGCGGTGACCCGGAAGCGCCTCATGCCAGGCAGCGGGTCCGGGTCGCCTCCAGTGGTAGCGCCTTCGACACGGTTGGGCAGAGGAGTGCCGTTGAAACCGACCGCGGGTAGTTGCACGGCGCCTGTTCCGGTGTGTCCGGTACGGGTGATCGACTTGAGCCAGAGCGGCGCGCCACCGTCGCCGGGTGGCGGGAAGTTCGCGTCCAGGGCCCAGCTGTCGACCGGCTTCCACGCGCTGACAGACCAGACATGGGTGGCGATCGTGGTGAGCTTCAGACGGGTCCAGAAGGACGGCGAGTAGCGGTCCTTGCATTCGGTCCCGGAGGCGCAGTACTGGTCGAAGGGCACGTCCGGCCAGTTCTTCGCATTGGTCGCGTCGAAGGTGGAACAACCCGTGATGCAGCGCTCGGTATTGGTGAACTCGACCTTCGCAGACGGCTGACCGTAGAGGGCGGTGTCGCGCAGACCGTACTCAATGCGCTTCAGGTAGCCGCTGCGGTCGTATGCCGTCGCGGTGGAGGCGCCGGTGTTGGGGTCGACGTTGCGGCCGTAGTAGTTGACCTCTTCGCCCCAGTAGTACGTCATGGCGTCACCGTGCGGGTCGACCACGGCGTCCAGGTTCCAGCGCCAGGCCTGCTGGCACCAGGCGTCCTTGAAGGCGGCGTTGTAGCAGAACTCGCCCTCGTGGTTTCCGAAGACGGGGACCGTCCAGGTGGAGCGGGTCTCGGTCTTGCCCGCGGCCCAGCCGTCCATCCGGTTCGCGCCGAAGTAGTACTGGGTGCCGTCCGGCGTCGTCACCTTCCAGTACTCGCCGTTGTCGTCACCGTTGTTGTCGCCGTAGTTGTCGGCGGCCGTGCTGGTGAGCTTGTCGATCTCGGTGCCGTCGTCGGCCTCCAGGTGCCACTTCTTCGAAGCGGTGTCCCAGATGAGCTGGTTGGTCTTGCCGCCAAGGTTGAGGACGGCGTTGTCCTTCTTCCAGCACAGGTCACCGACCTTGGCGGTGGTGTTGTTGCTGTTCGCCTTGTCGTCCATGCAGGAGACGTACTGGCGCTCGACGTAGCCGGGCTCCATGGACCAGCCGTCGCCGATACCGCCCGGCTGGTTGTTGGTCGCGGCAGTCCGGCCGTCAATGGCCTGCGAGCTGTAGCCCAGCTTGAGCTGTGGACTGACGTCACCGGGGACGTCCGGGACGTCGATGTCGTAGTTCCAGGAGAAACCGCCGCTGGAACCGCCGGCCGACCAGGATGCGGACGGAGCGAGCGACGTGGCCCTGAAGTCGCCGGACGAGCCGGCCGCCCCCGCGGTGGCCACGAGAACGGTGGCCTCGCCCGGCGCCGCGGACAGCGTCACGGGAGCGGAGAGCGTCCCCGTCTCGACGTCGTTGGCCGTCGGTAACTCCGCACCGACGGCACAGCCCTTGGCTCCGGGCGTGGTCAGCGCACAGGAGGGCAACTCCCGCAGGCGGAGCCGGGAGGCCCAGTCGCCGCCGTAGGCGCCGCGGAACGCGTCGTAGTCCAGCTCGACGCGTACGTCACCGATCCCCTTCTGGAGGGGCTGCACGGAAAGCACGACCCCTTCCACTCCGAGCCGCTCGGCCGCGTCCCGGCCGAGCACGTTCACACGCGCCCTGTCGGCCTGCTTCGCGTCCTGCTTCCACACGCGGACACCCGAGACCGTCGGGTCGACGAGCGGCGACGCCTGGACGCCCGCCTTCGCGGACGAGATCGCGACGGACGTCCTACCCAGGCTCACGTCCGCCGATGCCTGCGCCGGCCAGGTCACCTGAGGTGTCCGCCAGGTCATTTCGGTCGGTGCCTTCTGACGGGTGCCCTGTTGGTACGGAGCCACAGGCTCCACCTGTACCGGGTCGATCCTGCGTGGCTTGTCGGGCCGCCATTCCTCGACGGCCGCCGCGACCGGTCCCCCCAGTAGACCTGCGGAAAGGAAGCCCGCCGTCAGTGTCGCGACGGCTCGGACACGTCTTCTACCGGTACGAGTTCTGCTTTTTTCGAGTCCACTCACGTGATCGTCTCCCCACCCCATGAACACATGGATCACAGATCCATCACTAACCGACGGAAGATAACAAGCGCCCCCCTCAGGAGTTCACCAACGGCCGAAATCGAACACGCACTGAGTCAAGTCGCATGACTGATATCGGACATGACGGGCGCCCTCTACGTACGCCTTGCAGATCAAGAAGCAGAATCAAGCCAACCGAAGACCGTTGGAAAACAGATCCACTTTTCAGGAGAAAGACGATCTAGTCTGCGTGTCGACCAAATCCTGGGAGGGGAGATCATGAGGAATCGGAAAAGAAGAACAAGATCGAGAACAGTCATCGCCGTAGTGGCAACTACGGCGGCCGCCCTGATCGGCACGTCGATCACGCCTCAGCTCGCCGCGGCTGCCTCGGACCCGTCGACGGACGGGCCCGTTTCTTCGCAGGTCGAGACGCCACAGCCGACGCCGGAGGATGTGGCGAGCAAGGAGGCCAAGGAGACCGGAAGGCCGGTCGAGGTGCTGGCCCGCCGCACCGAGACGTCTCAGCTGTTCGCCGATCCGTCAGGCAGCTACACCCAAGAGCAGTACGTACTGCCGAGGTGGACGCGGAAGGACAACAAACTCGTCCCCATCGACACGAACCTCGCACTGGAAGCGGACGGGAGGATCGCACCGAAGGCCACCACCACCGGCCTCTCGTTCTCCGGCGGCGGCACGGACCCAGCCGTCACGATCACACGCGACGGCCGGAAGCTCTCGCTCACCTGGCCATCGCCTCTGCCTCAGCCCGATACCGACGGCGACAGCGCGACCTACCGCGAGGTCCTTCCCGGGGTCGACCTGGTACTCCGCGCGGGCAACACCGGCTTCGGTCAGCTCCTCGTCGTCAAGACGCCCGAGGCCGCCGCGAACCCCGCTCTCAAGTCCATCCGGCTCTCCATGGCGACGGATGACCTGAACGTCTCCGCTGATGCCGACGGCAACCTGACCGCCGTCGACCCGGCCGGCCAAGAGGTCTTCACGGCCCCGACCCCGCGCATGTGGGACAGCTCCACAGCCACCAGCGGAGCCCAAGCGTTCGCCGACGAGACACCGGCACCGCCGACCGACGGATTCGAGCCTGGTCACGGCGCCAAGCAAGCCGACATTGACCTGGCCGTCAGCGACGCATCTCTCACGTTGGCACCCGATCAGCCGTTGCTCACTGGCGAGGACACCACCTACCCGGTGTACATCGATCCGACCTTCTCCGCCCCCGGAGTGCGCGAGGCATGGGCTATCGCCTACAAGGCGACCCCGAACGCCGCCTACTACAACGGAGCCGGCTGGCATAACTCGGACGGAAGCGTCGGGACCAACCTCGCACGCGCCGGGTACGAGAACTACACCAACGGCCTCGCCCGATCATTCTTCCGCATGGATTCCAACAATCTGTGGGGCACCACCACGAAGTACATCAAGACCTCGACGTTCCGGATCAAGAACGTCTGGTCCTATTCCTGTGGCGACCGTGGCATCGAGCTCTGGCGCACCGGTAGCATCTCCTCGTCCACGACCTGGACCAGCCAGGACAACAGCACCATGTGGGCGGCAAAGCTCGACTCCGTCAACGACTCCCTCGGCTGGGGATCCGGCTGCCCGGCAGGCGATCTCGCCTTTGATGCCACCCCCGCCGCCAAGGACGCGGTGGCGAAGAAGTGGAACAACATCACGATAGGTCTCCGTGCCACGAACGAGGCCGATACGTACGCGTGGAAGAAGTTCGACGCCGGGACGGCGAGACTCACCACTACTTACAACACGTACCCCAACCCGCCCTCCAACCTTGACACCACTCCGGACACGAACACCGAGGCCTGCCTGGCCGGCGGCTACTTCTTCAAGACGATCGGCAACACCGACATCTCCCTGGCTGGAACTTTCTCCGACCCCGATGGCGGCACGGTCAAGGCACGCTTCGTGCTGTGGCCCACTGGCCACGGCGGTGCCGCCAACGAAGTCAACCAAGTCGTTGACGTGCCCTCCGGCAAGGGCGCGACGCTCCCGATTCTCCGAACGAAGCTGAAGGACCTCCTGGCAGATGCCGGAGAGACCGGCACGGGCAGCTTCTCCTGGCACGCACGTGCAGAGGACGGCGAACTCGTCAGCCCCTGGAGCCGCACCTGCGAGTTCCTCTTCGACGCAACCAGGCCCAGCTTCCCGCCGAGCGTCACCTCGACGCAGTTCCCCGACGGATCCGCAGGCTGGCCCGAAGTCACCGGCATGGCCCGCAGCCAGGGAACGTTCAGGGTGCTGAACAAGGACAACGATGAGGTCATTGGCGCCTTCGAGTACTGGACCGACTGGGACCCGACCGTCCGCAAGATCGACCTCGGTTTCATGGGCGGCAATCTCGCCGACATCAACCTCACTCCACCCAGCGTGGGCAGGCACGCCCTCAGCGTCCGGGCGATTGACAAGGGCGGCAACATCTCCGACACCACCCGGTACTGGTTCTACGCCAACGGGCCGGGGACAAAGGACAAGTCCGGTGACCTCAATGGGGACGGAATCGCCGACTTCTACGGTGTGCGCACCGACGGTGACCTGTGGTTCTACAGCGGCAACGGCAACGGCATCATGGCCCCCTACACCGTCGCGTCGAACCACAACTTCGACGGCGCCGACATCACCCGCCGCGACGACTGGACACAGGACGGATACGAGGACCTCATCGCCCTCAATCCCGCCGCCGCCGACGGCGACAAGACACTGACCATCCACCCCAACAACGGCTTCGGCTATGCCTGCTCCGCAAGAAACGAGCAGGCCGACGGCGTGTCAAAGGCCTGCCTGTTCGACAAGATCACCCTCTCCGTACGCAAACCGGCCAACAACCACTGGTCCACCGCCAGTGAGATCCTCGCCATCGGCGACGTCGACGGACCGCTCGACACGAACGCCGACGGCGTGATCGATACCCCCGCCCACCCCGACCTCCTGGTCAAGGAGGGCAACCTCCTGTGGCTCTACTTCGGCTCGGCCAACCACTATCTCGATGACCGGGATCCCAAGCTCATCGGCACCGCCGGCTGGGCCAGCTTCACGCTCGCCGCTCCGGGTGACCGCAACAAGGACGGCTACGTCGACCTGATCGCCCGCAACACCACCAACGGCGAACTCCGTCTCTACACCGGCAGCGAGGATGGCGACAGCCTCGGATCCGGCTACAGCTTCTCCGTCATCGGTACCGGCTGGACCACAGCCGCCCGTCCCCATCTCACGGCCGTCCCCGACGCCAACAAGGACGGCACCCCGGACATCTGGTCCACCGGCAGCGACGGCAAGCTCTACTTCTATCCGAACGCCGTGGGATCCGGAACGGTCGTCGGCAGCAGCGGCTGGACCTCGTTCCAGGATCTCTCCTAGCACGCCAGGCTGGTACCGCGATCCTGCAGCGGGACCAGCTGGGCACTGATCGGCCACCACGTGATCACCGATAGTTGCGCGTCAACCCCTCAAGATCACGTGGTGGCAGCAGGTCAAAGCGGAGCCGCTGACAGGTCCCCCACGTCCACCACGGCTTCCCGTTCCATGCACGGATGTGCCCCTTCGGACAACTACGACAGCCTCAAGCGTCCAGCGTGATGGTCCCGTCCGGGATCCACCCCTCGACGTAGCCAGTCATCAGGATGCCGAGCTCCTGAGGGAAAACGGCCGCAGGGTCGATGTCCACGAGAGGCCACCAGGCCCCCGTGCGGCGAAAACTTCCCCGGCGCCTCGTCCCGGCACAGCTTGAGGATGACGACCAGGTAGTCGCAGCGCCCATACGTCGTCCCGGTCATCAGCCGTCCACTCACCGCACCTCGGCGCAGGGTCGTCCAGCGACCCACGCGTTTCTGCCATCGGTGCACGGCACGCGCGTACGAAAGATGGGGCGGTACGTCGACGCACAGCGGCCACCAGACAGGCTGCCCCGGCCGTCGCTCCAGGAGGATCGTTCTGCTGTCGTGCGACAGCAGAACGATCAGCAGCGCGCGACGCAATTCCTGGACGGCCTGTTTCACGAGTACGGGGGAGGCCGTGTCGGCGGGTGTCATACACGCCACCCTTACTCTTCGTTATAGGAATATCACCTTGGGTGTTCCAACCGGGTGGTACGGGGCAGGATCTCCCCGTCAGAGCGTTCAGCGAACTCGATACCGGGCCAGCCCTGGTACGGCTCCTCCGCATCCTTTTCGCTGAACGCCACGGCTGGTCGGTCCGAGCAGGACCGAGGAACGCCCACGTGCGGTGTGAACGCACCAGGGCGCTGCTCGGTGCGGCTCGGACCAACCCCGTATCCGGACCGAGGGGTGAATGGACGCGGCGTGGCCGGACCGGTTGGGCGTGGGTGACCGAGTCCGATTCGACGGGCGGGCGTGCACGGTCACCAGCGTGTACGGCAGGCGCCTGACGTTGACGGACGCGGTCGGCGCCACGCTGCACGAGGACGTGGTGGCGCTCTTGCGTAGCCCAGGCTTCACGGTGCTGGACCTGGCGGCGCGTGCTCCCGTAGGAGGGCCGCCTCAGCCCGTGGGTGACGCCGCCGAGCGGGCGCGGTGGTGGTTTCCCCACATCGTCGAAGTGCTGACGGGACTGCCGCCCGGCTCGCCTCCGGGCGCGCGGCCGAGGCCCGAGTTCGATCCGGCACGGCGCACTCTGGGCGAGCGCGAGGAGGCTAAGTCCGAGGAGCTACGGCGAGCGGGGCTGCGGGGCACTTCCGCTCGAACGGTCCGGCGCAAACGGCAGCGGTACGAGGAGGAAGGGCCGGCCGGGCTGGTGGACGGCCGGGCTTGGCGCCGTGAGGACCTCGGGGCGCGGTGGGACCCGCGGCTTCTCGGGGCAATACGCACGACGGCGTCGGAGTCAGCCGGGGAATGGCCAGGGGTCGAGTCGGTCCGCCGCCAGGTCGCCAGACTCCTGGAGGCAGAGGTCCGTTCGGGGTCGCTGGTGCTGCCTTCACGGACGACCTTCCACCGCCTGTACACCGAACTGGAGGCTGCGGGTCTGATCGCCGGTCCGGACAGATGGCCGGGACGGCAGGTCGTCGTGGACGCCGTACGGCTTGCCCCGCTGCCGCTCCCGCACGGCGAGCAGCGGGACTTGGGGCTGGTGTTCGCCCTGGACGCCGACTCCGAGGTGCTGCTGACTGCCGTCGTACGGGAGGGTTCACGGCCTGTGGACGGAGCCGCGCTGCTGGCTCGGATGTGGACACCCGCAGATCGACGGGCGGACTGGCTCTCCGGGCACAAAGAGGTGGTCCCGGAGGGTCCGTATGGCGGGGAGGGGCTGCCACCACTCGTCCGGCCGCAGACCTTGCTCCTGGACCAGGCACTCACGTTTCCCCGATTGGCGGACGCGTGCCGCCGCCACGGTGTCCTCGTACGCACCGCCCCCGACTCGCTGCCGCATATACGCCACCATGCCGAGGTCGTGGCCCGGCAGTTGACCGGCCGGTTCAGTGCCTGCCTGCAATCGGCACAAAGCGATCAGGCCCGGGATGCCGGGTGGCCTATGGACATGCTGCAGAACCTGCTCGATGTGTGGACCCATGAGGAGTGGAATCACGACGAACTCCACGGACTGGAAGGCGGGTTCGCTACGCATCAGTCCCCTCGCAGCAGGGTTCTCAGATATTCGGAGCTCACCGCGCAGGCGGGCTGGGTCGCCACACCCCCCTCTCCACAGGCGTTCGCCGCCCTGTTCCCCGGCGTGCGTAGGCGCGTGACCGGGTCGGGGCTGCACCTGGCCAGGCAACGCTACGACAGCCCCGCCCTGGACAGTCTGCGCGGGCAGCACCCGGTTGACGTACGCCAAGACCCTTACGACCGACGGCACGTGTGGGCGCGCACGGCGGAGGACACATGGTCCACGGTGCCGGCCACGACGCCCGCTCCGCTGCTGCCCCTCCGCGCCCCGCGCTCCGCCGCCTACGGTCGTCCCGTCGTCACCCCGATCCCGATGTCGGGACCAGGCCGGACGCCCGCCGTCGACGCCCCGGACCGGGCCCGCATCGAATACCACGCCGGGCTCCCTCTTCTCACCCCTGACGTCGAGGCCGCGCTTCTCCGGGCCGAGGAGTTGACGCTGCTCAACGAGCACACCTCCGGTGCACGCCGTGGCATCTTGGTGAGCGGCGGATCCGGCATGGGCAAGACCACGGCGCTGCTGGCGCTCGGCCGGAGTTACACAGCGCGGGCACCGATCGCCGTCGAAGGCACTCGTGCGCCGGTCGTCTACCTGCGGGTGGCGCCGGCTACGACCCCGCGCGTGTTCCTGGCGGAGCTGGCCCGACAGGCATCGGCCCCGGTCCGCGATCGGGCCGGGGTGGCCGTCCTGGCCCGCGAGACGAGTGACGCGCTGAACCGGCTGGGTACGGGCCTGGTCCTGGTGGACGAATTCGAGTACCTGCACGCGGCAAGAGGCTCTGTCACGCCCGTGTTCGACACTGTGGACTACCTGTGTGATCGGGTCCCTGCCACCTTCGTGTTCGCAGGTCGCACCGCTGCCCTGGCCTGCCTCGCGCCCAGCCGCCGCCTGCTGCACCTGACGCTGAGTCCGATGCCGTGCGACTGCACTTGGCGCGATCACCTCGCACGAGCGGAGGCATCGCTCCAATTGCGCAGGCATGTGCAGGGCACCCTGCCCGACATGGCCGACCATCTGCACAAGCTCACCGGCGGCCGGGCCGACCGACTGGGCTATCTACTGCGCAGCGGAGCTATACGCGCCATCCGAGACGGCACCGAGAACCTCACCCGCACGCTGTTCGACGACCTCGCCGCCCCCTGGCGCAGCGCGCACGACTGACAGGACACGGCCCCTGGGAAGCCATCTGTGCCGGGACAGCTGCAGCTCTACCGGGTCGCCCTGGCCAACTATCCAGAACACCCAGAGGAAACCGGCGACCAGCGAACCCGATATTCCCGCTCATTCATTCGAGCAACGAATATACAACTAGGGCAAATCGGAACGACAACCCCCCTGCCTGTCGAATGTCAATGCCAGCTAAAGGGAAGGCAGGACATATATG
Organism: Streptomyces sp. NPDC055103; assembly: GCF_053607625.1. NCBI lineage: Bacteria > Bacillati > Actinomycetota > Actinomycetes > Kitasatosporales > Streptomycetaceae > Streptomyces > Streptomyces sp. NPDC055103. Next base: position 94,286 of record NZ_JBSGTX010000009.1, on the reverse strand, counting down.
GCCGCCTGCCTCTACCGTGACACCATGGCTTTTCAGGCGACTGAGCAGATCATCCCGGATGAGTCTCCGGACACACTCGAAGATTGGGCCTGGAAGTTCGATGCGGCGCTGAAGGAATGCGACACCCGCATCGACGAGCTTGAGCAGTCGTTGCGGCTGGCCAAGGAGCGTCGCATGCGACTCTCCTTGGGGAGGGAAGAAGTCTGGGCGGCCGTGACGAGTAGGCGGTCCGCGCTGAAGACTGCTCGCGAGGTGTTCGCCCCACAGGAGAGCACCGCCGACGCCCCCACAGCCGCCCAGCAGGGCCCTCAGCTCAAGATCGTCCTGGCGGACGCGTCGCCGCCCGACGCGCGACCTTCCAATGAGCCGCCCGCACCGGAACACCCGGCTGCCCCCGGTCCGCACCTTCCACCCCGGGAGTCCACCCCCGTGGACGTGGCCCCGTCGACCGTTGCGCCGCACGACCTCCCGCTTGAGGTCGTCGTCCGGGGGGCCCGAATGAAGCAGATCCTCACGGTGATGGCTCAGCGCCCCGATATCAACTGGGGCACCGGCGATGTCGCCAACCTCCTCGGCGTCGACGACGACATCGCAGCCCGCCGCGCGCTGCGCGAAAACCTCCGCAACCTCGCCCGACGCGGCGCGCTGGAACGGGTGACGATCGAAGGCGACTTCCACACTTACTACCGGCCCCGCATGAACTGGAAATTTGCCTGACGTAGAGACCTCGTCGGCAATCACCACTGCAAAAACAAACCGCAAAATACATAAATGACCGCCGCCGCGTAAAGCGACCCCGGGTGGCACCCCATGGGTCTGCGGCGACGGTCATGGCCAGCTAGGCCGTTTCCGAGACTACCCGGCACCGCCTGGGCGTGTACGGCATTCGGCCATTTCACCCTGCCTCTTTTCGAGGAGCCGAATGCTCATGCGAATTCATCGTGGCGGATTTCCTGGCTCTCGACCGGGCCACAGGTCCACGTCGAGCGCCTTCTCCAGGGTCGCGATCGTCAGCAGATCGGGCCACACCTGCCCAGCGAGCACCCGCGTGACGGTCAGCCGGTCGACGCCCGTGCGCCGGGCCACCTCCACCATCGACCAGCCGTTCGCGTCGATCGCCTTCCGCAGCCTCGCGGCCACTTCCTGGGCGACCCGCGCCCCGTGGTGGTCATCGAGCACAGCGCCCGGCCAGGTGCCCTCGAGGACGTACCCGACGGGCTTGCGGCTGCGCTTGTCTCCCTGTGGCACAGGAAAGAGTCTCGCCCATACGGACCTCCCGGGATGACGGCGGCCGCCACTCTCACCGAATGTTATTGGAATATCACCCCGCCCGGGGTCTATTCCTGGTGGAGAGTCACGATGGACGCGATCGAGCGGTACCGGCCCAAGCTTCCGGGCCCTGTCTGGGAGCGGATCGGCGCGGACTGCCGTCGCGCGGTCACCAAGGCCAAGCCCGGCACGCCGAAGGAGGCCCGTGACTGGCTCGGCGCCCTGGCGTATGCCGCCGCTCACGCGGACGCCTGCGGACAGTCCACAAGAGCCGAGCAGTTACTCACTCCCGAGGCGATCGAGTGGTACCTCGCGACCGGCTACCTGCACACCGACGAGTCGTCCCGCTCCAACCGCCGCGGTCGCCTCAACAAACTCCGCCGTGCCCTGCTCGGCCCCGACCTCATCACCGGCGACCCGGCCGCCTACTCGGGCTCTGACCCCTCCCGCCCGTACACGAAGCCGGAACAGGCCCAGTTGTACGCCGCAGCCCGCGCCCAGCCCACCGACGAACTCCGCTACGGCTGCCTCACCCTGCTCGCCCTCGGACTCGGCTGCGCCCTGGACTCACCCGAGATCATCCCGCTGCGCACCCACGACATCCGCGAAGCACCCAACGGCGCGGTCGCCGTAACGGTCCGCGAGCGGCGGAAGCGGATCGTGCTGTGCCGCAGGACCTGGGCCCCAGTCCTCATCGAGGCCGTGGCCTGGGCCTCCCGTCCCGGCCAGGCCCGCTATCTCTTCCGTCCGGCCAGTCACGCCCGCGGCACGAACACCGTCACCAACTTCCTCGCCCGCACCAAGCGAACGCCCGGCACACCCGCCCTGGTGATGGGCCGGGCCCGTGCGACCTGGCTCGTCGACGCCGTCGAGGCCCGCATGCACCTGCCCACGCTGATGGCCGCCGCCGGCCTGACCACCCTGCGCTCGATCGACCGGATCCTGCCCCACGTCCGCAATCTCCCGCCCGACCAGGCCGCCGCCCTGCTGAGGGAGCTGTAGATGACCAGCCGCCTCGACCGCCACGAGCACATCGCCAAGCTCCGCACGAGCCGCCTGCCCATCCCCGACGGCGAGGTCCACGAAGTGCTGGCCGAACTGGACGCCTCCGGCCTCGTCGCCGAGATCGAGCCGCTCGTCGCCCGCCCCACTGGCCGTCGCCGGAAGCTCGCCGTACGAGCCCTGCTGCTCGGCATGTGCCTGGCCGCCGCACGCAACGCGGGCACGGTCACCCTGACCTCGGTCACGAATGTCCTGTGCTTCACCCTGTCCGACCAGGCACGCGAGCAGCTCGACATCCCCCGCTATCCCGACCACTCCCAGGGCTTCGAAGCCGCGTACGGAGTCGTCCGCCGTCTGTTCCACCGCATCGTCGGAGCCGTCGACCCCTCACCGCTGCCCAAGAACCACCGCCTCGACCGGGAGGCAGCGGCCCGCCTCCTCCAGGAAGCCGACCCTGACGAACTGGCCCGCAGGAGATCGCTCATGCTGCGGATCGCCAACCTGATCCTCGCCATGTCCCTGCGCGAGGCCCACGCGCTACTGGAAGGCCGCTGGAGCGGTTCGGCCGCCCTGGACGCCACCGTCGTCGGCACCTACTCGAAGGGCCTCTCGGCCAACAGCCCGGTCACGGCAAGCGACCCCGAAGCCGGCTGGTACATCCGCACCGCCAAGCACAAGGACCCCGTCATTGCAGACGCACCGGCACGGGACCGGGTCAAGAAGCGGCTGTACGGCTACGACGCCTGCCTCGTCGTCGCACGCGACCCCGACCATGACGGCGCACCGCTGCCCGACGGCTCGGCCAGCCCCGACGTCGTCCCCGCCCTCGTCGTCGCCTTCTCCCTCGACAAGCCAAGCCATCGCCCCGCCGAAGTCGCCATCGAAGCCCTCCGGCACGTCGACGCCCGCTATCCCCGCGGCTACCTCGCGGGCGACCGTCTCTACCCCGACCAGAAGCCGCACAAGTTCCAGCTCCCCATCCGCGCCATGGGCTACCAGCCCGTCTACGACTACGCCAAGGACCAGCTCGGCGTACAGACCCAGTTCGCCGGGGCAGAACTCATCGAAGGCAACTGGTACTGCCCCTCCATGCCCCAGCCCCTCAAGGACGCCACCAAAGACCTCGTCGCCAAGAAGATCGACAAACAGACCTGGCTCAACCGGATCCAGCAGCGCACCACCTACCTCTTCATGCCCAAGCAGCGCGCCGACACCGAGGGCCACCGCCGCATGATGTGCCCCGCCGAGGCCAACCGCGTCCAGTGCCCCCTCAAGCCCTACACCCTCGGCCGAGGCATCCACCTGCCCCTCATCAGCCCCGACCCCAGCCCCACCGGCTCGCCCACCACCTGCACCCAGCACACCATCACCCTCCCGCCCGAGGCCGGCGCCCAGCTCTGGCAACCCCTCCAGTACGGCACCGAAGACTGGCAGCGCGTCTACTTCCGGCTCCGCAACGCCATCGAGGGCATGAACGGCTTCGGCAAGGACCCGCTGTACGAGCGCCTCGAATCCGGTGGCACCCGCCGCATCCGCGGCATCGCCGCGCAGGCCATCCTGCTGGCCTTCCAACTCGCCCACGCCAACAAACGAAAACTGGCGACTTGGGCCGGCAGCATCGCCCTCAACGGCGACCGCCCCCACCGACGCCCCACCCGCCGACGGGCAACGCTGCCCCTCGGCCACTGGACACCCGTGGGTTACCTCACACCCACAGCCTGACCCGAACCCCTGCCCCCGCGCTGGGCTCCCACCACCGCGCGAACAACCACAGACACACCACTGCCGACGGCCTGAAGGCCGTCGGCAGTCTGCGTTCCACCACCCCACACCCCGCCTGACCAGCGAGGAAAAGCAAAACGGTCGGCATCGTGATCACGATGCCGACCGTTTCGTCGGTGCTGCAAGGACACTTTCGTCGGTGTCCCCTGGTGCGCGAGGGGGGAGTTGAACCCCCACGCCCTTTCGGGCACTGGAACCTGAATCCAGCGCGTCTGCCTATTCCGCCACCCGCGCATTGGTGGCCTCCCTGCCCTCTCACCTTTCGGTTCGAGCGCCTGGCGACATCTGAAGATTAGCACGTCGCAGACCGTGGATTCACATCCCTTGTTTCGCCCCCGCTCCCGGAGAACAAGGAGAGAGGGAGACCGGAGCGAGCCCCCGAAGGGTGGATCAGAAGGATCTGAAGAGATCCGGTGAGATCCGGCGAGATCCGGAGAAGGAGGAAAGAACCGTATAAGAGGGGACCAAGGGAAGAAGACGGAAGAAGGAGGAAGGAGGGAGAAAGGTGACGGACCGCACTCGGCCCTCAGGGCCGGACGACCGGTCCCACCGCCGGTCCCTCCGTCGGGTGCGGGACACTGTCCACAGGCCGCCTCTACGATCCGGGGGAAGGGCTGTGAGAGGTGACACTCGTCCACAGGGCAGAGAAGGGGAACCAGCCGATTTCCCGACGCGTGGATACGATCAGTAAGCAGTACCAGGACGGCAACGACGGAGGAGGTGCCCCATGGGAGTCCTGAAGCGATTCGAGCAGCGCCTCGAAGGTCTGGTCAACGGCACCTTCGCCAAGGTCTTCAAGTCCGAGGTCCAGCCCGTCGAGATCGCCGGCGCGCTCCAGCGCGAGTGCGACAACAACGCGACGATCTGGAACCGCGAGCGGACCGTCGTCCCCAACGACTTCATCGTGGAGCTGAGCGCGCCGGACTACGAGCGCCTCAGCCCCTACTCGGGTCAGCTCGGCGACGAGCTCGCCGGCCTGGTCAGGGACTACGCGAAGCAGCAGCGGTACACCTTCATGGGTCCGATCAAGGTCCACCTGGAGAAGGCCGACGACCTCGACACCGGTCTGTACCGGGTGCGCAGCCGCACACTCGCGTCGAGTACGTCACAGCCGCAGCCGCCCGCTGCCGGACAGCAGCAGTACCACCAGCAGCAGGGCCAGGCGCAGGGCCGCGGCGGTTACGGGTACCCCCCGGCCGACGCCCCGCCCATGCCCGCATCGCCGCCTCCCGGCGCTCCCGGCCACCGGCCTGCGGCACCCGCCGGACGCCCGGCGAGCGGGCCCGTGGCCGTGCCCGGTACGGGCGCCGGGGCCGGAGCGGGCTCCCAGGTCCGCCGCTGGATCGAGATCAACGGCACCCGCCATCAGATCTCCCGCCCGACCCTGGTCCTCGGCCGCAGCACCGACGCGGACGTGAGGATCGACGATCCCGGCGTCTCCCGCCGGCACTGCGAGATCCGGACCGGAACGCCCTCGACGATCCAGGATCTGGGATCCACCAACGGCATCGTGGTGGACGGGCAGCACACCACCCGCGCTACGCTCCGCGACGGCTCGCGGATCGTCGTGGGCAGCACCACCATCGTTTACCGGCAAGCCGAAGGGTGAAGCGGGGGCAATGTCAGAGCTGACCCTTACGGTCATGCGGTTGGGTTTCCTGGCCGTTCTGTGGCTGTTCGTCATCGTGGCCGTCCAGGTCATCCGTAGCGACCTGTTCGGGACGCGGGTGACGCAGCGCGGTTCACGGCGCCAGGACGCCCGGCCGCAGCAGAACGCGCGCCAGCAGACCGCGGCGCCTCCGCAGCAGCGCGGCCAGCAGCCCACCGCGGGCGGGCGGCAGCGCCGCGGCGCCCCGACCAAGCTGGTCGTCTCCGAGGGCACCCTCACCGGCACCACCGTCGCCCTCCAGGGCCAGACGATCACGCTGGGCCGGGCGCACGATTCGACGATCGTGCTGGACGACGACTACGCGTCCAGCAGGCACGCCAGGATCTACCCGGACCGGGACGGCCAGTGGATCGTCGAGGATCTCGGGTCCACGAACGGCACCTATCTCGACCGGACCCGCCTCACCACCGCCACACCGATTCCGCTGGGCGCGCCGATTCGCATCGGCAAGACCGTCATCGAGCTGCGGAAGTAGTACGACAATGAGCGGAGCGACCGGAGGGTGGGCAGTGTGGGTCGAGACCGGCTGTACCCCGATGCAGCGTCGACAGGGCAGGTGCGCATGACTCTGTCCCTGCGTTTCGCCGCGGGCTCCCACAAGGGCATGATCCGCGAGGGCAACGAGGACTCCGGCTACGCCGGCCCCCGGCTGCTCGCCATCGCCGACGGCATGGGCGGCCAGGCCGCCGGTGAGGTCGCCTCGTCCGAGGTGATCTCCAACCTCGTCACGCTCGACGACGACGTCCCCGGTTCCGACATCCTCACCTCGCTCGGTACGGCGGTGCAGGGCGCCAACGACCAGCTGCGGATGATGGTCGAGGAGGACCCGCAGCTGGAGGGCATGGGCACGACGCTCACGGCTCTTCTGTGGACCGGTCAGCGCCTCGGCCTCGTGCACGTCGGCGACTCGCGCGCCTACCTGCTCCGTGACGGTGTCCTCACCCAGATCACGCAGGACCACACGTGGGTCCAGCGGCTCGTCGACGAGGGCCGGATCACCGAGGAAGAGGCCACCACCCACCCGCAGCGCTCGCTCCTCATGCGCGCGCTCGGCAGCGGTGACCACGTCGAGCCCGATCTCTCCATCCGTGAGGTCCGGGCCGGCGACCGCTATCTGATCTGCTCCGACGGCCTGTCCGGTGTGGTGTCCCACCAGACCCTCGAGGACACGCTCGCCAGCTACCAGGGCCCCCAGGAGACCGTGCAGGAGCTGATCCAGCTCGCGCTGCGCGGCGGCGGCCCCGACAACATCACGGTGATCGTCGCCGACGTCCTCGACGTCGACGGCGGCGACACCCTCGCCGGTCACCTCAGCGACACCCCGGTCATCGTGGGCGCGGTCGCCGAGAACCAGGCCGCCCAGCTGAACGACGGCGGGGCGATGCAGACGCCCGCGGGCCGCGCATCCGGTCTCGGCCGCCCCGCCCCGCACCAGCAGCCGCCCGCCGGCGGCTTCGGTCCGCCCGGCAGCGGCGACGAACACGGCTACGGCGGCATGCCGCCGCAGGGTTCCTTCGAGTCGTACACGGACGACGACTTCGCCAAGCCCCGCACCGGCCGCAAGTGGCTGAAGCGCTCCTTCTTCATCGTCCTGGCCCTCGCCGTCGTCGGCGGCGGGCTCTACGGCGGCTGGCGGTGGACGCAGACGCAGTACTTCGTCGGCTCCAAGGACCAGCACGTGGCGCTCTACCAGGGCATCAGCCAGGACCTGGCCTGGGTCTCGCTGTCGAAGGTCGAGAAGGACCACCCCGAGATCGAACTCAAGTACCTCCCCGCCTACCAGCGGAAGCAGGTCGAGGACACGATCGCGGGCGGCAGCCTCGGCAAGGCCGAGACGAAGATCTCCGAGCTCGCCGCGCAGGCCTCGGCCTGCAAGAAGACCGAGCAGCGCCGCGCCGCCGCCGAGAAGGCCGCCGACCAGGCGAGCAAGCCGCCGGCCGAGACGCCGGACGGCGCCGCCACCCCTGACTCCAAGCCCACCACAGCCGCTCCGACCCCGGGTCCCACCCTCACCGCGGAGGAGCAGAAGCTGGCCTCGAACTGCGGCAAGCAGTAAGCACCCGTAGGGGGCCTTTCACCACCATGAGCGTTGTCACCAACACGACCACCATCGGCGCGATCGAGGCGCCGAGCCGCCGCAACACCGAGCTGGCGCTGCTCGCGTTCGCCGTCGTCATCCCGGTGTTCGCGTACCTCAACGTGGGCCTGGCCATCGACGGCACGGTCCCGGCCGGCATGGCCGGGTACGGGCTCGGTCTCGCCCTGCTCGCAGGCGTCGCGCACCTCGTGGTCCGGAAGTGGGCCCCGTACGCGGACCCGTTGCTGCTGCCCCTCGCGACCCTGCTCAACGGCATGGGCCTGGTGCTGATCTGGCGTCTTGACCAGTCGCCGCGGCTGATCGCCACCTCGATGCGGCTGTACAACAGTTTCAGCCCGGACGCGCCGAGCCAGATGATGTACTCGGCGATCGGCATCGCCATGTTCGTGGGCGTACTGCTGCTCCTGAAGGACCACCGCGTCCTCCAGCGCTACACGTACATCTCCATGGTGGTGTCCCTGGTCCTGCTGTTGCTGCCGCTCGTCCCCGGCCTCGGCGCGGACGTCTTCGGCGCCAAGATCTGGATCAACGTCGGTGGCTTCTCGATCCAGCCCGGCGAGTTCGCCAAGCTGGTCCTCGCGGTGTTCTTCTCCGGCTATCTGATGGTGAAGCGGGACGCCCTGGCGCTCGCCAGCCGCCGCTTCATGGGGCTCTACCTGCCCCGTGGCCGCGACCTCGGCCCGATCCTCACGATCTGGGCCGTCAGCCTCCTCATCCTGGTCTTCGAGAACGACCTCGGCACCTCGCTGCTCTTCTTCGGCATGTTCGTGATCATGCTGTACGTGGCGACGGAGCGGACCAGCTGGATCGTCATGGGTCTCCTGATGGCGGCGGGCGGCGCGGTCGCCGTGAGCTCCTTCGCCAGCCACGTGCAGTCCCGTGTGGCGGCCTGGCTCGACCCGTTCGAGTGCCTGAAGACGGCACCGCCGAACAGCAACATGGCCTACGCCTGTGACCAGATGACCGAAGTGCTGATGTCCTTCGGCTCGGGCGGCATCCTCGGCACCGGCCTCGGGCAGGGCAACTCCGACCTCATCGGCTTCGCCGCCAACTCCGACTTCATCTTCGCCACCGTCGGCGAGGAACTCGGGCTCGCGGGCGTGATGGTCTTCCTGCTCATCTACGGCCTGATCGTCGAGCGGGGTGTCCGCACCGCCCTCGCCGCCCGTGACCCCTTCGGCAAGCTCCTCGCGATGGGCCTCTCCGGCGCCTTCGCGCTCCAGGTCTTCGTCGTCGCCGGCGGCGTGATGGGCCTCATTCCGCTCACCGGTATGACCATGCCGTTCCTCGCGTACGGCGGTTCCTCCGTGATCGCCAACTGGGCCCTGATCGGCATCCTGATCCGGATCAGCGACACCGCGCGCCGTCCCGCGCCCGCGCCCGCCCCGTCCCCCGACGCCGAGATGACCCAGGTGGTCCGTCCGTGAACAAGCCGCTGCGGCGGGTCGCGATCTTTTGTGGCCTGCTCATCTTCGCCCTGCTCGTGCGGGACAACTGGGTGCAGTTCGTCCGCGCCGACGAGCTGAACTCACACCCCGACAACACCCGCGTCCGGATCGAGCGGTACGCGAGCGAGCGCGGCAACATCGTCGTCGACGGCAAGCCCATCACCGGCTCCGTCGACTCCGGCGGCAACTACTACAAGTACAAGCGCACCTATGTGAACGGCCCCATGTGGGCCCCCGTCACCGGCTACGCCTCGCAGGTGTACGACGCCAACCAGATCGAGAAGATCGAGGACGGCATCCTCACCGGCAACGACGACCGGCTCTTCTTCGACCGCACGCTCGCCATGTTCACCGGCGACAAGAAGAAGGGCGGCGACGTCGTCACCACCCTCAACGGCGCCGCGCAGAAGGCCGCCTTCGAGGGCCTGGGGAAGAACACCGGTGCCGTCGTCGCGATCGAGCCGTCCACCGGCAAGATCCTGGCCCTCGCCTCCACCCCGTCGTACGACCCGGCCTCCATCGCCGGAAGCAACGACGAGAAGGCCTGGGTCGCGCTGAACGAATCCAAGAGCAAGCCGATGCAGAACCGCGCGCTGCGCGAGATCTACCCCCCCGGCTCCGTCTTCAAGGTCGTCACCGCCGCCGCGGCGCTGGAGAGCGGCAAGGTCACCGACATCAACGCGGCGACCGACACCCCCGAGGGCTGGAAGATCCCGCTCTCCACGAAGGTGATGAAGAACCACTCCGGCGGCTGCGCCGACGCCAGCCTCACCCTGGCGCTCGAAGTCTCCTGCAACTCGGTCTTCGCGAAGCTCGGTGACGACGTCGGCCGCGACAAGATGGTCGAGATGGCCGAGAAGTTCGGTTTCAACGCCGAGCAGTTCACCCCGGTCCGCTCCGCCGCCTCCGTCTACGACAAGAAGATGGACCGCGGCGGCAACGCGCTCTCCTCCATCGGCCAGTTCAACACCGCGACCACCCCGCTCCAGATGGCGATGGTCACGGCGGCGATCGCCAACGACGGCAAGCTGATGAAGCCGTACATGATCGACAAGCTGGTCGCGCCGAACCTGGACGTCATCAAGCAGAACGAGCCGGAGGAGATGAGCCAGCCGGTCTCGCAGAAGAACGCCCAGCTGCTCCAGCAGATGATGGAGAACGTCGTCACGAAGGGCACCGGCGGCAAGGCCGACCTGCACATGGACGGCGTCAAGGTCGGCGGCAAGACGGGTACGGCCCAGCACGGCGAGAGGAACGCGAAGCGCCCGTACGCCTGGTTCATCTCGTATGCCAAGACGGACCAGGGCTCCCCGGTGGCGGTGGCCGTGATCGTCGAGGACTCCGCGGGCACCGACCGCGAGGACATCAGCGGTGGCGGCCTGGCCGCCCCGATCGCGAAGGACGTCATGAAGGCGGTCCTCAAGAGCCGGGGCTGATCCCGGAGCGGTACGAGGAACGGCACCGAGCAGCGAGACGGTACGACGCAGGTACCGGTCAGGTATCAGCTACCGGCCCCGGGCTGAACGTCTTCCCGGGGCCGGTAGCGTATGCGCGAACAGCACACACCGCCGGACCACCCATGGGTGCGGTCGGGACAGACGGAGAGGGCTGGATTAGCTATGGAAGAGCCGCGTCGCCTCGGCGGCCGGTACGAGCTGGGCTCGGTGCTCGGCCGTGGTGGCATGGCCGAGGTGTACATCGCCCAGGACACCCGGCTCGGCCGCACCGTCGCCGTGAAGACGCTGCGGGCCGACCTGGCCCGCGATCCGTCCTTCCAGGCCCGGTTCCGCCGTGAGGCACAGTCCGCCGCCTCGCTGAACCACCCGGCGATCGTCGCGGTCTACGACACCGGCGAGGACTACGTCGACGGGGTCTCCATCCCGTACATCGTGATGGAGTACGTCGACGGGTCGACCCTGCGCGAGCTGCTGCACTCGGGGCGCAAGCTGCTGCCCGAGCGCACCCTCGAGATGACGGTCGGCATCCTCCAGGCGCTCGAGTACTCGCACCGCGCCGGCATCGTGCACCGCGACATCAAGCCGGCGAACGTCATGCTGACGCGCAACGGCCAGGTCAAGGTCATGGACTTCGGCATCGCGCGCGCCATGGGCGACGCGGGCATGACCATGACGCAGACCGCCGCGGTGATCGGCACCGCCCAGTACCTCTCCCCGGAGCAGGCCAAGGGCGAGCAGGTCGACGCCCGGTCCGACCTGTACTCCACGGGCTGCCTGCTGTACGAGCTGCTGACCGTCCGGCCGCCTTTCGTGGGCGACTCGCCGGTCGCGGTCGCGTACCAGCACGTCCGTGAGGAGCCGCAGCCGCCAAGCAACTTCGACCCCGAGATCACGCCGTCGATGGACGCCATCGTCCTGAAGGCGCTGGTCAAGGACCCCGACTACCGCTACCAGTCGGCGGACGAGATGCGCGCGGACATCGAGGCCTGCCTCGACGGTCAGCCGGTCGCCGCGGCTGCCGCGATGGGCATGGGCATGGGCATGGCGGGCGCGCCCGCGTACGGCGGGGGTTACGGCGGCTACCCGGAGGACCAGCCGACCACCGCCCTGCGTCAGGCCGACCCGGCCGGTCAGACGTCGATGATGCCGCCGGTCAACGGGGACGACGGTGGCTACGGCTACGACGACCGTCCGGACCGGCGCCGCGGTGGTGGCCAGAAGAAGTCGAACACCTCGACGATCCTGCTGGTCCTCGCGGGCATCCTGGTGCTCGTCGGCGCGATCTTCATCGGTGTCTCGCTGATGGACCAGAAGGAGGGGCCGCAGCAGGTCACGGTCCCCCAGCTCGTCGGTCAGCCGCTGAAGACGGCGGAGGATCTCGCGACGAACGCCCAGGTGAAGGCGGTCCAGGCCGGCACCGAGCGCTGCGACGAGCCCAAGGGCGCCGTCTGCCGTCAGACCCCGGTCGCGGACAACACCGCGAAGATGGACACCGGCGGCACGATCCAGGTGTGGGTCTCCGAGGGCTCCCCCCTCCAGGAGGTCCCGGACGTCATCGAGCAATCCCAGGAGCGGGCCGAGCAGACCCTGAAGGACAAGGGCTTCAAGGTCAAGGTCGAGCAGGAGGAGTCCGAGGAGGACCCGGGCACGGTCCTGCGCACGAACCCGGACGCCGGCACCAAGGCGGAGAAGAACTCCGAGGTGACGATCACCGTCGCGAAGCAGTTGCTGTCCGAGCTTCCCGACCAGAAGGGCCGGACCTACGACCAGGCCGTCCAGCAGCTGAGCGCCGTCGGTTTCACCAAGGTGACCCGCGAGGATGTGGACAACGACCAGCCGGCGGGCACGGTCGTCGACATGACCCCGCAGGGCGGCACGGACCAGCCGAAGGACGTCCAGATCACGCTGAAGGTCTCCAAGGGCCCGCAGGTGACCCAGGTCCAGATCCCCGCGGACATCGGCGGCAAGCCGTTCAAGGACGTCAAGGCGCAGCTTGAGGCCTTGGGCCTGCCGGTGGTCCAGCAGGGCTCCGACAAGGGCGACGCCACGGTGGTCACCTCGACCCCGGCGCCGGGGTCGATGGTCAACCCCGGCACTCCGGTCAACGTCCTCACCGTGGGCGGCAACGGAGGCGATCAGGGCGGCAACCCGGGCGGCCAGGACGGCGACCAGGGCGGGACCGACGGCGGCGGCTTCTTCGGCTGACAGCGCCTGACAGCGCCTGACAGCGCCTGACGGGGCCGCATCCGTACCCGCGCCCCGTGCCCGCACCCGTACACACGACCGAGCCCCGGCATCCATCGGATGCCGGGGCTCGGTCGGTTCAGTTCGCGCGCAGCTCCGCCGGAGGGGTGCGGTCGCGGTCGACCTTCTCCGTGCGTTCCAGCTCGCCCCAGACGATGTACCGGTAGTCCGAGGTGTACATCGGGGTGCAGGTCGTCAGCGTGATGTAGCGGCCCGGCTTGGTCTTGCCGGATTCCTTCGGGACGGGCTGGAGGACGTCGACGTTGTACTTCGTGGTCTCCGGCAGCGTCTTGTAGACCTTGTAGACGTACCAGGTGTCCTTGGACTCGAAGACGATCGCGTCGCCGGTCTTCAGCTTGTGAATGTTGTGGAACTTCGCGCCGTGGCCGTCGCGGTGCGCGGCGAGCGTGAAGTTGCCCTTGTCGTCCTGCGGGAGGGCGGACTTGACCGGTTCGGTGTAGTAGCCGGCGACGCCGTTGTTGAGGATGCCGCTGGTGGTGCCCCGCTTGACCAGGACCTCGTCGCCACTCATCGCCGGCACGTGCAGGAAGCCGATGCCGTCCTTGGTGTCGAGGGCGCCGGGGCTGTCGGCCCAGCCGTCGCGGACCTGGGCGCCGTCCTGGTCGGCCGCGCGGTCGGCGAGGACGTTCGTCCACCACAGCGAGTAGACGACGAAGAGGCCGAGCACCAGGCCCGCTGTGATGAGGAGTTCGCCGAAGACGCTGATGATCCCGGCGATCCGGTTACGCGCGCGTGCCACTAGGTCGTCCCGTCGTCCCGTCCGGAGGTGTCGGGTCTCAGCCTACGAGTGCCTCGGGCTTTCCCTTGCTGCGCGGGCGTTCCTCGACCAGCTTGCCCCAGACGATCATGCGGTACGTGCTCGTGAACTCGGGCGTGCACGTGGTCAGCGTGATGTACCGGCCGGGCTTCGTGAAGCCGGAGCCCTTCGGGACCGGGTCGATCACCGAGACGTTCGACGGCGCGGTCTGGGGCAGGATGCTCGCCATCTCGTAGGTGTAGTACGCGTCCTGGGTCTCGACGACGATCGGATCGCCCGGCCTGAGCTGGTTGACGTACCGGAACGGTTCGCCGTGGGTGTTGCGGTGTCCGGCGACCGCGAAGTTGCCCTGCTTGTCGGACGGCATGGCCGTCTTGAGCTTGCCTTCGGCGTAGTGGCCGACCATGCCCTTGTCGAGGACCTTGGTCTTGTTGATGCCCTCGGCGATGGGCACGACGACGTCGAGCTTGGGGATGTACATGATGGCGAAGCCCTGGCCGGGCTCGAAGGCCTCCGGCTTGTCGTCCTCCTTGTCGCCGTCCTTGGCCCAGGTGTCCTCGATCTGTTCCTTGGCGCGGTCGGTCTCCTGACCGGCGAGGACGTTCGTCCACCACAGCTGGTAGGTGACGAAGAGCAGCATGACGACGCCGAAGGTGATGAAGAGTTCGCCGATGACCCGGCTGGCGACGACGCCGACGCTGTCCTTGGCGGCGCGGGCGGCACGGCGGGCCTCGACGCGGGAGAGGGGCCGGGTTTCGCCCTCGGTCGTCGTCACGCCGGTCCCACCGGTCCCGGTGGCTGCGGGAGTTGCCGTGGTGCTTCCTCGGCCCTTGCCCCGGCCGCCGCCCTTGGCCGCGCGGCGCCGCTCGGCCCGCCCGGGCCCCGGAGGCGTCTCCACGGCCCGTAGAGCCACTGTCTCGTCCCGTGGGGCTCCCGGGGCCTGTGAGGCCTCATCCGTCGCGTACGCCGCGTAGACGGGCTCTTGTGGGGCCTCGTGGACGGGCGGGGCCTCGTGGACGGGCGGGGCCTCATAGGCGGGCTGGGTCTCGTACGAGACCGGCCGGGAGCTGTGCGGAGCCGCCTCGTACGTCTCGTACGCGGGCTCGTGCGGAGCCGCCTCATACGCGGGCTCGTGCGGAGCCTCGTAAGGCTCGTACGCGGGCTCATGAGCAGGCTCGTACGACGCTTCGCGCGTCGGCTCGTAGGACGGTTCGAGCACCGGCTCGTAAGACTGCTCGTACGGCGGCTGCGCCCCGGGCCCGTACGGGTCCACGGGTATCGGCTCGGGTCCCGGGCCTCCTGTGTCCCGGAACCAAGGCGAGCCCGTCGTCACGCGACGGCCTTGCCCACCACCGGCGCGAGCCCCGCCGACCGACCGACCGCCCCCTTGTCGCCGCACCGCTCCAGCCAGTTGGCGAGCATCAGGTGGCCGTGCTCGGTGAGGACCGACTCGGGGTGGAACTGGACGCCTTCGACGGGCAGTTCGCGGTGGCGCAGCCCCATGATGATGCCGTCCTCGGTCCGCGCGGTGACCTCGAGCTCGGCCGGCAGGGCGGCGGGCTCCGCGGCCAGCGAGTGGTAGCGGGTCGCGGTGAAGGGCGAGGGAAGGCCGGCGAAGACGCCCTTGCCCTCGTGCGTGACGAGGGAGGTCTTGCCGTGCAGCAGCTCGGGCGCGCGGTCGACGACGCCGCCGTACGCCACGGCCATCGACTGCATGCCGAGGCAGACGCCGAAGACGGGCACGCCGGTGTCGGCGCAGTGGCGGACCATGTCGATGCAGACCCCGGCCTGCTCGGGCGCGCCGGGCCCGGGTGACAGCAGGACGCCGTCGAATCCGTCCTGGGCATGGCTGAGCTCGACCTCGTCGTTGCGGAGGACCTCGCACTCGGCACCGAGCTGGTAGAGGTACTGAACGAGGTTGAAGACGAAGCTGTCGTAGTTGTCGACGACGAGAATGCGCGCGCTCACTGGCCGTCCACCGTCACATCGTTGAACGGAAGCAGGGGCTCCGCCCAGGGGAACACGTACTGGAAGAGGGCGTAGACGACCGCGAGCACCAGCACGATCGAGATCAGTGCCCGCACCCACGCGTTGCCCGGCAGATGCCTCCAGATCCAGCCGTACATGACGTCGACCGCCCCTTCCGTTCGTTACGGGGACCAGAGTACGGGGCGAGGGGCCCGTGGGGGGTCAGCTGCCCAAAGCCTGTGGACGACCGTCGGTCACCGGCTGGGCGGCGTCGAGGTGGGCCCAGACGATCAGCCGGTGGCTGCTGCCCCACTCGGGCTCGCAGGTGGTGAGGGTGAGATAGCGGCCGGGCCCGTCGAACCCCGACTTCTTCGGTACGGGGGCGACGACCCCGACGTCGGTGGGCACGGTCCGGTAGGGGCCGCGGTCGATCCGGTACGTGAACCAGGTCGTCCCGTCGGTGAGGACGACCGCGTCGCCGGTGCGCAGCTTCGGGAAGTCCTTGAACGGGTCGCCGTAGGTGCGGCGGTGGCCGGCGACGGCGAAGTTGCCGGTCGCGCCGAGCCGGGTGGTGGCCGCGTAGTGCCCGAGGCCCTTCTTCAGGACGTTCGGGCCGGTGCCTTCGAGGACGGGCCACTTCCAGTCCTTGCCGAGCCGGGGGACGTACATGACGGCGAACCCCTTGCCGGGGGCGTAGGGCCGCGCCTTGGGGGCGGAAGCCGGGTCCGGGGCCGGATCGGGGGCCTGATCGGGGGCCGGTGCCGGTGCGGGTGCCGGCGCGACCGGGGTGTCCGCCCACTCCCGCTGGAGGGTGTCGATCTGGCCGGCGCTCGCGCTCTCGGCCTGGACACCGGTCCAGTACAGGACGTGGACGACGAAGAGGACGATCAGGGTGCCGACGGTCAGGCACAGCTCGCTGAAGCTCCGCACGACGAGCCGCACGCCGCCCACGCGCCCCTCCCCAGAGTCCCTCCGGTCAGCTCACCGGCTTCGCGTAGTGGAGGTCCACTGTGCCCGAGTAGCCGGGAAGAGTCACCGCTCTGTGGTCGTCGACTTTCCAGCCGAGCCCGTAGGCCTTCACGTACAGCTGGTAGTTCTGGAGGGCCGGGGAGTTGTTGAGCGCCTTGCTCAGCTTCCCGCGGTCACCGACGGCCGTGATCTTGTACGGGGGCGAGTAGACGCGGCCCTGGAGGATCAGGGTGTTGCCGACGCAGCGCACGGCGCTGGTGGAGATGAGCCGCTGGTCCATGACGCGGATGCCTTCGGCGCCGCCCTGCCACAGGGCGTTGACCACGGCCTGGAGGTCCTGCTGGTGGATGACGAGGTCGTTGGCCTGCGGTTCGGGGTAGCCCGGGGCGGCCTGGGCGTTCGGCGGGGCGTCGTCGAGGGTGACGGTGAGGCCGGAGCCGGAGACCTCCGTGGTCCCCGCGGTCGCTTCGAGGGCGTCGAGTCTCGCGTCCTCCGCACGGGTGGAACCGTCGTCGCGGGAGGCGAGGCCGTCGACCTGCGTGCGGAGGGCGGCGGTGGACTCGTCGAGCCCGGCGTTCTTGTGGCTGCGTTCCTCGATCAGGTCGGAGAGCCTGAGGAGCGAGGCGTCCGTGCGGATGTTGGTGCCCTTGGCGGTGTTGAAACTCGTGACGAAGATCAGTCCGGCGAGGGCGAAAACGGCAAGGGTGAGCACCCGGACGGGGCGCCACCTCGCGGTGCGGCCCGGCCCTACGGGAGCGTCGGCGAAATTGCTCAACGTATCCTGATCCCCTTCGGTGCCGCGGAACCACTACGCTAACGGACGCCCGGGGGACGCAGTCTTCCTCCTACGTCACATCCCGGCGCCAGCCACAGTTCCCTGCGCGGTCACGCAGCGCATCGACAGGAGAGTCCCTCGTGCCGAAGTCACGCATCCGCAAGAAGGCCGACTTCACGCCTACGCCTGCCAAGCAGGCCACCAACATCAAGCTGACGAACCACAGCTGGGTGGCCCCTGTGATGCTGGCGTTGTTCGCCATCGGGCTGGTGTGGATCGTGGTCTTCTACGTCACCGACGGTTCGATGCCGGTCAAGTCGATCGGCAATTTCAACATCGTGGTGGGCTTCGGCTTCATCGCGGCGGGCTTCGGCGTCTCCACACAGTGGAAGTAGCCCGGTAGCCCGGTAGCGCGCGGCGAAGCGGCCCGCGATTTATCGGCTGGCCCGGCGGCTCGTCAAGCTCTCCCCTGAACTTATCCACAGCGTTGTACACAGCACTGGATAACTTACGAAGATCTGTGGATAACTTGCACGAGATTGACGCCGGTATGACCGCTCACTGAACGCGATCGCTCGCGGCAGGACGCGAAACACCCCTCGCCTCCCTGGAGAAACACCAGGTCAGAGGCGAGGGGTGCAGTCTTTCCCCCGAGCGGACGAGCGATCCGCCACACACTGTGGATAACTCTGGGGAAAGCTCGGAAAGAAGCTCGTCCACAAGCCCCCGCGCTCAGGTGAGCGCAGCGGATCGGGCGAGTACCAGCCCCACGTCGAGCAGGAGCAGCACTCCACAGGCCCCGTACTGCACGAGGTCCCTGCGCGCCCTCGGCGCGTGGACCAGTGCGTACGTCACCAGGACTCCCGCGACCAGACCGCCGACGTGGGCCTCCCAGGAGATCCCCGGCCGGGTGAAGGTCATGAGCAGCGACAGCGCCACGAAGAGGATCACCGGCCGCATGTCGTGCCGCTTGCGGCGGGCCAGGACGACCCAGGCGCCGATCAGGCCGTAGACGACGCCGGAGGCGCCCAGCGAGGGCTGGGCCTGCGAGGCGACGAGATAGGCGAGCACGGAGCCGGAGAGACCGGAGAGCAGGCACAGGGCCGCGTACCGGATCCGGCCGAGCTCGGGTTCGACGATCCCGCCGATCACCCACAGCCCCAGCACGTTGAAGAGGATGTGCCAGACCGCCTGGTGGAGGACGGTCGAGGTCAGCAGCCGGTACCACTCGCCGTCCGCGACCCCGACCACCTCGCCGAGGGCCGGGCTGTAGGCGTAGCCGATGAGGACGAGCTCGTCGACGAACCGGTCACCGAGCACCAGCACCAGGAGGTAGACCGCGAGGTTGATCCCGATCAGGATCTTGGTGACGAGGTGGCCGTCGGTCGCCACCCTGCCGCCCGCGAGCGTCCGGGGCTGGTTGGCGCCGGCGGCGTGGCCGGTCCCCGAACCGTTGCGCACGCAGTCCGGGCACTGGAAGCCGACCGAGGCGGAGATCATGCACTGCGGGCAGATGGGCTTCTCGCAGCGGGTGCAGCGGACGCCCGCCTCGGCCTCCGGGTGGCGGTAGCAGCGACCGGAACGCGGGTCCACGAGAGGTTCCTTCCCTTCCGTCTCCATCTCTTCCGCTCAGCGCTTCTCGATCACCACGGACTCGATCACCACGTCCTGGACCGGACGCTCGGTGTGCGGGTCGGTCGCGACCGCCGCGATCGCGTCCACGACCTTCCGGCTCTCCTGGCCCGCGACCTCGCCGAAGATGGTGTGCTTGCGGTTCAGCCAGGTCGCGGCGCCGACGGTGACGAAGAACTGCGAGCCGTTGGTGCCCGGGCCGGCGTTGGCCATGGCCAGCAGGTATGGACGGTCGAAGAAGAGCTCCGGGTGGAACTCATCGGCGAACTCGTAGCCGGGTCCGCCCGTGCCGTTCCCCAGCGGGTCGCCGCCCTGGATCATGAAGCCCTTGATGACCCGGTGGAAGACCGTGCCGTCGTAGAGCGGGTCCGAGGAGACCTTGCCGGTGGCGGGGTGCGTCCACTCTCGCTCGCCGGTGGCGAGTTCGACGAAGTTGCGCACCGTCTTCGGGGCGTGGAACGGCATCAGCCGGACCTCGATGTCGCCCAGGCTGGTCTTGAGGATCGCGTACAACTGCTCGGCCACGGTCGCCTTCCATCCACGTCGTGTCGCGTCATGTCACGCCTGTTGTCTCTGGTGTGACCGATCCTCGCATGCCCCGGATCACCACCCGGCATGCCGTGGATCGCCGCCTCGCACGCCTGCGGATCACCGCCCCGGATGCCCCGGATGCCCGCCCCGCATGCCGTACCTCGGTCTGACGGGCATGATTCCGAAAAGGATGGAAAGGTGAAAAACCGACATCGTCGCCACCGAGGAGGAGGAATCCCGTGACCCGCATGGACAGCGTGCGCGCCGCGTCAGATTCGGCGAAGGAGAGCGTCCTGCACGCCGCGGAAGTGGTGGCGCCGTACGCCGAAACGGCCAGGGACCAGGCCACGCACTACGCGCACGAGGCGCGGGTGCGCATCGCGCCGAAGGTCTCAAGGGCCGCTCGAAAGGCCCGAGTACAGGCGCGGGCGCAGTACGCCTCGCATGTCGCTCCGCACGTGCCACCACGGGTCGACGCGGCCGCGCATCGCGCGGCGGACATGACCCGCTCAGCCGCCCGTCAGGCGGCCGACTACACCGTTCCGCGGGTCGAGCACGCGGTCGCCGCGACCGGTCCCGTCCTTGAGGAGGCCGGGTCGCGTTCCACCGCCGCCTGGGCCGCCTTGCGCGGACAGGTGACGCCGAAGGAAATTCAGAAGATCGTGAGGAAGCACGAGCGGCGGGCCAGGGCCGGACGCCTCGCCAAGGGACTCGTGGTCCTCGGCTTGGTGGCCGGCGGCGCTTTCGCCGCCTGGAAGTGGTGGGACAAGCAGGCCAATCCCGACTGGCTGGTCGAGCCGCCGGCTCCCACCGAGGTGGACGAGGGTTCCACGCTGTCGTCCGTCGACGGCAGTGGGGGCTTCATCGATCCGGAGGTGGAGTACAAGGAGACGGAGGACGAGATCAGGTCGGACGCGGAGATCGAGGCCGAGGAGCGCGACGAGCGTCGCTGATCACTGCGGTCCGGTCCGGAGGAAGGTTCTTCGGGACGCGGTTCTTCGGGACGCGGTTCTTCGGGACGCGGTTCTTCGGGACGCGGTTCTTCGGGACGCGGTTCTTCGGGACGCGGTTCTTCGGGGCGCGGTTCTTCGGGGCGCGGAAAGTGCGCGTACATCCGCTCCCCGCGTCCTACGCGGCCGTCGACGGCGCGGTCGCGGCGAGCGCCAGTTCCGTCAGCGCGGCCGGGTCGCTCTCGGCCGCGCCACCCGCGTGACGGTGGCGTACCGAGGGGGACGAGCCGTGCGCCTCGGCGCCGATGCGCTGCTTGATCGTGGGCGGCAGGGAACGGTCACCGGCGAGCGGCCACCGGTGCGTCCGCTGTGCCGGCACGGAGGCGAGGGCCCGCTCCCCGGTGGTGGAGTGCGAGGCAGCGGCGGCGGCAGCGGAGCCGGCCGGCTCCTCGGGCTGCTGCACGGCGGGCTGCTGGGCCGCGGCGGCGGTGCTCGCCAGGCCGACGGAGGCGAGCAGGGCGAAGAGGACGGAGATGAAGGCGGTCCAGAACTGCTTGACCTTGGCGGTGGCCATGATCCCTCACTTTCGTGACGTTCTCGGATGGTTCATTTCGGTTTGCGCGTTTTACGTACTTTCCACATGATGTGGATGCGGCTCGCGATTCCTTGGAGCGACGCCGCCGCCGCGCAGTTCTTCCGATGAACACCACCCGTACGGACCAGTGGCCGCCTCCCGGCCCGGCCCCAGCGCACGAAAACACCCCCTTGATCGCGTTTCCGCAGATCAAGGGGGTGCGTTTTGTGGAGCCTAGGGGAGTCGAACCCCTGACATCTGCCATGCAAAGACAGCGCTCTACCAACTGAGCTAAGGCCCCGGAACGAGAACAGCGTACCGGGTCTCCCCCCATGTCCGGCAAAAGGATAGGGACTCCCGGTCCACGACCACTCTCCGTAAGATGCTGACCGAGGTTCGCAGTGGCGAACTTAAGGGATGGGGAGAAGTAATGGACGCAGCGCAGCAGGAAGCCACGGCAAGAGCCAGAGAGCTTCAGCGCAGTTGGTACGGGGAGCCGTTGGGGGCGCTCTTCCGTCGGCTGATCGACGATCTCGGGCTCAATCAGGCCAGGCTCGCGGCCGTGCTCGGGCTCTCCGCGCCCATGCTGTCCCAGTTGATGAGCGGCCAGCGGGCCAAGATCGGCAACCCGGCCGTCGTCCAACGCGTCCAGGCCCTCCAGGAGCTCGCCGTCCAGGTCGCCGACGGCAGCGTCAGCGCCGCCGAGGCCACCGACCGGATGGACGAGGTCAAGAAGTCGCAGGGCGGCTCCGTCCTCACCAGCACCGCCCAGACCGCCACCGGCTCCGGAGCGCCGACCGTGCGCCGCGTGGTCCGCGAGATCCAGTCCCTGCTGCGGTCCGTGGCGGCCGCGGGCGACATCATCGACGCGGCCGACTCCCTCGCCCCGGCCCACCCGGAACTGGCAGAGTTCCTCCGGGTGTACGGCGCGGGGCGCACGGCGGACGCCGTCGCGCACTACGAGTCGCACCAGAACTGACGCGGTACCGGCGCTCGCCGGTACCGGGAAGACACGACACGACGGGGAGCGGGCGCAGCGCGATGGGTGAGGTCTTCGCTGGCCGGTACGAGCTGATCGACCCGATCGGACGGGGCGGGGCGGGCGCCGTGTGGCGCGCCTGGGACCACCGGCGCCGCCGGTACGTGGCGGCCAAGGTGCTTCAGCAGAGCGACGCCCACACGCTGCTCCGCTTCGTCCGCGAGCAGGCGATGCGGATCGACCATCCGCACGTCCTCGCCCCGGCCAGTTGGGCCGCCGACGACGACAAGGTCCTCTTCACCATGGACCTGGTCGCCGGCGGCTCCCTGGCGCACGTCGTCGGGGACTACGGCCCGCTGCCGCCCCGCTTCGTCTGCACCCTGCTCGACCAGCTCCTCTCGGGTCTGGCCACGGTGCACGCCGAGGGCGTCGTCCACCGGGACATCAAGCCGGCCAACATCCTCCTGGACGTCACCGGAACCGGACGGCCGCACCTGCGGCTGTCCGATTTCGGCATCTCCATGCGCAAGGGCGAGCCCCGGCTCACCGAGTCCAACTACGTGATCGGCACGCCCGGTTACTTCGCTCCCGAGCAACTCCTCGGTTCCGAGCCGGACTTCACCGCCGACCTGTTCGCCGTCGGCCTGGTCGCGCTCTATCTGCTCCAGGGCCGCACCCCGGACTCCCAGGCTCTCGTCTCGCACTTCCTCACGTACGGCACGCCGAGCGCCCCCGAGGGCATTCCGGAGCCGCTGTGGCAGGTGCTCGCCGGACTCCTGCAGCCCGACCCGCAGGCCCGCTTCAGGACGGCCACGGGCGCGCGCAAGGCACTGGACGCCGCCGTCGAGATGCTGCCCGAGCCGCGTCCCGACGAGCCGCCGGTCGAGATCTTCGACCAGATCGGCCCCCTGCCGGCCGGCTTCGGCCCGACGGGTCCGACGGCTCCGACCGGCCCGACCGGCCCGACCGGCCCGACCGGTCCCGCAGGATCCGCGGGTCCCGGAGCCCCCGGCATCCCCGCCATCCCCAGCGCCTCCCTCGCGCACGGCGCCGCCACGGTCACCGACGCCGCACCGACGCCGTCCGCCGGGCCCACCGCGCCCGTACCGCCCCAACAGCACCCCGCACAGGGCCAGTACCAGCCCCAGCAGCCCGTGCAGGCGGCGGCTCCGGCGTACGCGCCCGCGCCGAACCCCTCCGAGACGGGCAGCTTCCACCTGCCCCCGCCGGTCACGCACCCGACCCCCTCCTTCGACCAGGCCCCCACGGCCGCGGCGCCGTACGGACCGGCCCCTACTCATCCATACACCGCTCACCCCGTTCAGGTTCCCGATCAGCACGGTGCACCGGCGCACAGCCCGCAGCCCGCGCCCCCGGCCCCCGTACGCCGACCGGGACCGCCCCCGAAGGTGACGGTCCCGGTCCTGCTGCTCGCCCTGATCTGCTTCGCGGTCGGCTTCTGGGCCCTCACCCAGACCTGAGCGTCCCAGGCGGGCCCCAAGCGAGCCGTACGCGGTCCCCGAGCGGCCCCAAGCGAGCCCGAGCGGCCCCAAGCCTCCCTAAGCGGCCCGCCGTCGCGCCATCAGCGTCCACGCGCCGAGCCCGAGCAGCAGCACGCTCCCGGTGCCGATCCCGGCCACCGCGACGAGCTGCATGGAGCTGCTGTCCTCGGCCGCCTCGCTGCCGCTCGCGCCGTTCGCCGCCGCCTCCTTGTCGTCGGCGGTCACCGTGAACGGACCCGGGTCCCCGTCGTACCCGGGTCCGGGCCTCGCGTTCCCCGTGACGTTCACGCGCAACGTCAGCGGTACCGGCTCGTCCCCGTACTCCTCGGCGACCTTGGGGCTCAGCGTGGCCGACAGGTAGTACCAGCCGGCGAACCGCATGCCGTTCGTGGCGTCGTTGTACGAGGAGCGGTTCTCGTGCGCGACCGGCCGCTGCGGGTCGAGCGCCAGCGTCGCGGGCTTCCCGTCGTAGCTCCCGCTGCTCTCGTCGACGTGACCGAGCGCGGGGTTGTCGAGGGAGAGCACCAGCGCGTTGCCGATGTACTCCTTCCCGGCGGCGCTGCTGCCGAGCTCCGCGGTGGCGAAGAGCTGCTGACCCCAGTCGACGGGCACCCGGTAGAAGAGCGTCTGACCGGGCCGGATGTCGGACCGCCACTCACCCTGCGTCAGCGAGACGGCGTGGTGGAAGCCGGCGCCGCCCTGGCGCTTCTGCGGGCCGCCCGTCGGCGGCGGGGGCGTGGCCGACGACCAGGCCTCGGGGAGCTCGGTCGGGCCGGCCTTCTTCAGGCCGGGCTCGGACAGGTGCCGGATCTCCAGCTCCCAGTCCTCCGGGGCCGAGGTCGGCTTCGACGTGCGCTCGACGAGCACGTAGAAGGCGCCCGCCTTCTGGCAGCTGGAGCTGTCCGGGTCGATGATGCGGCGGGCGTAGCCGGCGAGCGGGCGCGCGTACTCGGCAGAGGAGAACGACACCTGCTGATAGCCGCAGTCGGTCCCTGAACCGTCCTGCATGCTCACCTTGAAGCCGTCGCCGTACTCGACCTTGCCCCCGGGCTTCGGCACGGCGACGACGGAGACGTAGCTGTTGAGCTTGTCGTCGAGGTCGACGCGGTAGTAGACCTTGCCGTCCTTCTTGAGCGTGTCCCGGTAGGCCTGCCCGGTCTTCAGCGCCACGGCGTCCGAGCTGGAAGCGGCTCCCTCGACGGGCTGGGCCGCGCTGTCGAAGGCGTACGGCGGGAGCGCGCCCCCGTCGGCCGCCCGTGCCTGGACCGGCAGCGCCGTCACCGCGCCCACTGCCGCGACCGCCGCGATCAGGGCCCCCGCCCTCCGGCCGCCGATGCGTCCGATGCCGGCCTGCGTCTTCACGCGCTTCTCCCCTTTACTCAAGCAAGCCAATTGTTCGCTCAGGCAAAGCAAAGCCCCGGCCCGCTCACGCGCGGCCGGGGCTTCACCCACATACGGTCTTCGTCTCAGACACCCGAACCTGCGGGCACGGAGTCGGTCGCCTCCGTCCACAGATCCTGCTCGGCGCGATCCGCCTGGATCTGGCGGTACACGAGGAGCCCGCCGATGGCGGCCAGTGCGACCAGGAGAAGCTTCTTCACCGCGCGACCTCGTCTTTCGTTGACGTAGGAGACTTCTGACGCCCACTCTACACATCGACCGATACCGATCGGTGACCTGTACGAGTTTCAAACCCCCGCCGCGCCCTTGTCTTCCCCTGACAAACGAAATCGACCCGGACGGAGTAACCGTCCGGGTCGATCGATACTGTGGGGCTAACAGGATTTGAACCTGTGGCCTCATCCTTATCAGGGATGCGCTCTAACCAACTGAGCTATAGCCCCGCCGCGCTTTGCGGTGTGTGTCCCGCGCGCTGACTCCTGAAGATTAGCGCACGTGGGGGCCAGTCCCAAAATCCGTTCCTTGGGTCGGCCCCACACGTCCTACTCGTCTTCGGCGAGCGTGAGCTCCACACCGCCGACGAAGCCGGCCGACAGGTTGTAGATGAACGCGCCCAGCGTCGCCAGAGCGGTCATCAGGACGACGTCGATCACGGCGATCACCGAGGTGAACATCAGGACCCGCGGCAGCGACAGGAACGACTGCAGGTCGAAGCCGTTGGACTCGTTCGAGCCCGTCGCCTCGCTGATCGTGCCGCCGACGGTCGAGAAGACGCCCATGGCGTCCATGACCATCCACAGCACCGCCGCGGCGACGACCGTGCAGATGCCCAGTGCGATGGAGAGCAGGAAGCTCACCTTCATCACCGACCACGGATCGGCCTTGGCCACCCGCAGCCGCGCCTTGCGCGTACGGGGCGTGGTGCGCGCCCCCGTACGCGGCCGGCGCACGGCAGCGGCGCCCGTGTGGCCGCCCAGCGTCCCGCCCGCCTGACCGCCCGGCGCCGGAGCGCCGTACGCCTGCGGCGGGTGGTACGGGCCGCCCGGCTGCTGCGCACCCGCGCGCTCGCCGGGCAGTGGCCCGCTGTAGGTCTCGTACGAGGGCTGCTGCCCCCGGCTGTCCGTCACCGCAACCCCCTGGGAGTCCGTGGCGGGGCCACGGGCGCCGTTCGCTCCAGCACCAGCAGAAGCTCCGGCGGCCGCCGATCCGGCGCCCGTGGCTCCACTCACGCTCTTACTCCTCGTGCTCCCCGGCCGAGGGCTCCGTGCCCTCGACTGCCTCGGCCTCGACCGATTCGACCTCAGCCGATTCGATCACCTCGACGGCGCCCTCGGCGTCGTCGATGTTCTCGATGTCCTCGTCCTCGCTGCCGGCCTCGGCGTTCCGCGCGATACCGACGACGGCATCGCGCTTGCCCAGGTTGATCAGCTGGACGCCCATGGTGTCACGGCCGGTCTCCCTGACTTCGTTGACTCGCGTACGAATCACACCGCCGGACAGCGTGATGGCGAGGATCTCATCGGTCTCCTCCACCACCAGCGCGCCCACGAGCGAGCCACGGTCCTCCACGATCTTGGCGGCCTTGATGCCGAGGCCGCCACGGCCCTGGACGCGGTACTCGTCGACGGGGGTGCGCTTCGCGTACCCGCCGTCGGTCGCGGTGAAGACGAACGTACCGGGCCGGACGACATTCATCGAGAGCAGTTCGTCGTCCGCGCGGAAACTCATGCCCTTGACGCCCGAGGTGGCGCGTCCCATCGGGCGCAGAGCGTCGTCCGTTGCCGTGAAGCGGATCGACTGCGCCTTCTTGCTGACGAGGAGCAGATCGTCCTCGGACGAGACCAGTTCGGCCCCGATCAGCTCGTCGTCGCCGCCGCCCTCGGTCTCCCGGAGGTTGATGGCGATGACACCGCCGGAGCGCGGCGAGTCGTAGTCCTTCAGCGCGGTCTTCTTGACCAGGCCGGCCTTGGTGGCGAGCACCAGGTACGGCGCGGCCTCGTAGTCGCGGATCGCCAGGATCTGGGCGATCTGCTCGTCCGGCTGGAAGGCCAGCAGGTTGGCCACGTGCTGGCCGCGCGCGTCCCGGCCGGCGTCCGGCAGCTCGTACGCCTTGGCCCGGTAGACCCGGCCCTTGTTGGTGAAGAAGAGCAGCCAGTGGTGGGTGGTGGAGACGAAGAAGTGGTCGACGATGTCGTCCTGCTTCAGCTTCGTCCCGCGCACGCCCTTGCCGCCGCGCTTCTGCGAGCGGTAGTCCTCGGTCTTCGTCCGCTTCACGTAGCCGCCGCGGGAGATCGTGACGACGATGTCCTCCTCGGCGATCAGGTCCTCGATGGACATGTCACCGTCGAAGGGGACGAGCTTGGAGCGGCGGTCGTCGCCGAACCGCTCGACGAGCGCCGCGAGCTCCTCGCTGACGATCGACCGCTGGCGCTCCGGCGAGGCCAGGATCGCGTTGTACTCGTTGATCTTGGCCTGGAGCTCGTCGTGCTCGGCGACGATCTTCTGGCGCTCCAGGGCGGCGAGCCGGCGGAGCTGCATCTCCAGGATCGCGTTGGCCTGGATCTCGTCGATCTGGAGGAGGTCCATCAGGCCGCCGCGGGCGACCTCGACCGTGTCGCTGCGGCGGATGAGCGCGATGACCTCGTCGATCGCGTCGAGCGCCTTGAGCAGACCGCGCAGGATGTGGGCGCGCTCCTCGGCCTTCCGCAGCCGGAACTTCGTCCGGCGGACGATGACCTCGATCTGGTGCGTCACCCAGTGGCGGATGAACGCGTCGAGCGAGAGGGTGCGGGGCACGCCGTCGACGAGCGCCAGCATGTTCGCGCCGAAGTTCGTCTGCAGGTCGGTGTGCTTGTAGAGGTTGTTCAGCACGACCTTGGCGACGGCGTCGCGCTTGAGCACGATGACCAGGCGCTGACCTGTGCGGGACGAGGTCTCGTCGCGGACGTCGGCGATGCCGCCGACCTTGCCGTCCTTGACGAGGTCGGCGATCTTCTGCGCGAGGTTGTCGGGGTTGGTCTGGTACGGAAGCTCCGTGACCACCAGGCACTGGCGGTTCTGGATCTCCTCGACCGCGACGACCGCGCGCATCGTGATCGAGCCACGGCCGGTGCGGTACGCCTCCTCGATGCCCTTGCGGCCGACGACGAGCGCGCCGGTCGGGAAGTCCGGGCCCTTGATCCGCTCGATCAGCGCGTCGAGGAGCTCCTCGTGGCTGGCGTCGGGGTGCTCGAGCGCCCACTGGGCACCGGCCGCGACCTCGCGGAGGTTGTGCGGCGGGATGTTGGTGGCCATACCGACGGCGATGCCGGCGGAGCCGTTGATCAGCAGGTTCGGGAAGCGGGACGGCAGGACCGTCGGCTCCTGGTTACGGCCGTCGTAGTTGTCCTGGAAGTCGACGGTCTCCTCGTCGATGTCCCGGAGCATCTCCATCGACAGCGTCATCAGCTTGCACTCGGTGTACCGCATGGCGGCAGCCGGGTCGTTGCCCGGGGAACCGAAGTTGCCGTTGGAGTCGACGAGCGGCATCCGCATCGACCAGGGCTGGGCGAGGCGGACGAGCGCGTCGTAGATCGAGGAGTCGCCGTGCGGGTGGTACGTACCCATGACGTCACCGACGACGCGGGCGCACTTGTAGAAGCCCTTCTCGGGCCGGTAGCCGCCGTCGTACATCGCGTACAGCACGCGGCGGTGGACGGGCTTGAGGCCGTCCCGTACGTCGGGCAGCGCGCGGGACACGATGACGGACATCGCGTAGTCGAGGTACGAGCGCTGCATCTCGGTCTCGAGCCCGACGGGCTCGATCCGCAGGACGGGCCCCTGGTCTTCGGTGGTGCCGGGAGTGATTTCGTCGGCCATTGCTGGTCGTCAGTCCTTTCGTACGGTCAGCTGAGGCCGACTCAGATGTCGAGGAAGCGAACGTCCTTGGCGTTGCGCTGGATGAACGAGCGCCGTGCCTCGACGTCCTCGCCCATCAGCACCGAGAACAGGTCGTCGGCCTGCGCCGCGTCGTCCAGGGTGACCTGGCCGAGCACACGGTGCTCGACGTCCATGGTCGTGACGCGCAGCTCCTCGGCGTTCATCTCACCGAGGCCCTTGAAGCGCTGGATCGAGTCTTCCTTGATCCGCTTGCCGTTCTGCTTGCCGAGCGCGACGAGCGCGTCCCGCTCGCGGTCCGAGTAGGCGTACTCGAAGTCGTCCCGGCCCCACTTGATCTTGTAGAGCGGCGGGCGCGAGAGGTAGACGTGACCGGCCTCGACCAGCGGCCGCATGAAGCGGAAGAGGAAGGTCAGCAGCAGGGTGTTGATGTGCTGGCCGTCGACGTCGGCGTCCGCCATCAGGATGATCTTGTGATAGCGGAGCTTCTCGATGTCGAAGTCCTCGTGGACCCCGGTGCCGAAGGCCGAGATCAGCGCCTGGACCTCGGTGTTCTGCAGGATCTTGTCGATCCGGGCCTTCTCGACGTTCAGGATCTTGCCGCGGATGGGCAGGATGGCCTGGTACATCGGGTTTCGGCCGGACTTGGCCGAGCCGCCGGCGGAGTCACCCTCGACGATGAAGATCTCGCACTTGGCGGGGTCGTTCGACTGGCAGTCGGAGAGCTTGCCCGGCAGCGACGCCGACTCGAGCAGGCCCTTGCGGCGGGTCAGGTCGCGCGCCTTGCGGGCGGCCACGCGCGCGGTGGCGGCCTGGATCGACTTGCGGACGATGTCCGCGGCCTCGACCGGGTTGCGGTCGAGCCAGTCGTTGAGGTGCTCGTAGACCGCCTTCTGGACGAAGGTCTTCGCCTCCGTGTTGCCCAGCTTGGTCTTGGTCTGGCCCTCGAACTGCGGCTCGCTCAGCTTGACCGAGATGATCGCGGTCAGACCCTCGCGGATGTCGTCGCCTGTGAGGTTGTCGTCCTTCTCGCGGAGCAGCTTCTTGTCGCGCGCGTACTTGTTGATCAGCATGGTCAGCGCCGCACGGAAGCCCTCCTCGTGCGTGCCGCCCTCGTGGGTGTGGATGATGTTGGCGAAGGAGTACACGCCCTCGCTGTAGCCGCTGTTCCACTGCATCGCGACTTCGAGGGAGAGGGCCTTGTCCTTGTCCTCGGCCTCGAGGTCGATCACGGTGGGGTGGATCAGCTCGCCCTTGCGCGAGTTGAGGTACTTCACGAAGTCGACGATGCCGCCCTCGTAGTGGTACTTCACCGTGCGCGCGGCGGCCTCGGAGGGCTCCGCGTCCGGGTCGTCCGCGCCGACCGTGGCCTTCGCCGACTCGCGCTCGTCCGTGAGCGTCAGGGTCAGGCCCTTGTTGAGGAAGGCCATCTCCTGGAAGCGGCGCGCGAGCGTCTCGAAGGAGTACTCGGTGGTCTCGAAGA
This sequence comes from Streptomyces sp. NPDC055103, assembly GCF_053607625.1. NCBI lineage: Bacteria > Bacillati > Actinomycetota > Actinomycetes > Kitasatosporales > Streptomycetaceae > Streptomyces > Streptomyces sp. NPDC055103. Next base: position 63,899 of record NZ_JBSGTX010000009.1, on the reverse strand, counting down.
TGTCCGGGTCGGCCCAGAAGGTGACCGAGGTGCCGGTCTCGTCGGTGGCCTCGTGCTGCGCTAGGGGCGCGGTCGGGGCGCCCATCTTGTAGTCCTGCGTCCAGCGGTGACCGTCCGTCTTGATCTCGACGGCGATCCTGGTGGAAAGGGCGTTCACGACGGAGACACCGACACCGTGGAGACCGCCGGAGACGGCGTAGCCGCCGCCGCCGAACTTGCCGCCCGCGTGCAGCACGGTCAGCACGACCTCGACGGCCGGCTTGCCCTCGGAGGCCACGATGCCCACCGGGATACCACGGCCGTTGTCGATGACGCGGACGCCGCCGTCGGGCAGGATCGTCACGTCGATGGTGTCGGCGTGGCCGGCCAGGGCTTCGTCGACCGAGTTGTCGACGACCTCCTGCACCATGTGGTGCAGACCGCGCTCGCCGGTCGATCCGATGTACATGCCAGGGCGCTTGCGCACCGCATCCAGGCCCTCAAGGACCTGGATGTTGCTGGCGGTGTACTGGTTGTTCTCGTTGGGGTTGCCGGAATCGGCCACGAAGCGCCCTTTCTGGCACAGCACAGGCCGTTCTCCGGGCATACGGGAGCGGCTGCGTCGTTCGACTTGTTCCGCAGGGTGGCGGGATTGTCTCCCAGTCTACCGGTAGCGCCGACACTCATGGGGGTTTGCCGGTCCCTGAGTCCGCATGTGCCGCCCTGAGCAGACCCAAGACGACTCCCCATATCCAGACAGGGCCCCCAGAGCCCTCTGACGGCCACCCAGCGCTTCGGGTCGTAGCGGGGTGTGGACACCGCCGCACCGCGCTGTGCGCATGCGTCCCGCCCGGGGCGGAACGGGGCGGGAACGAGGGGCGACGGGAGGCGACGGGGGCGACGGGAGGCGCGACTGGGGGCACGAGGCCCACCAGCTCCGGCGGCTCCGCCTGGGACCCGCACCGTGGCGTCTTCTCCCCGTACCCGCACCGTGGCGCCCTCCGCCTGGACCCGCACCCTGAGGACCTGGGCCCCTACCGCGACGCCGCAGCCGACAACTCCTACCCGTACGTGTCCCCGGGCCCCACGGACCCCGGCGCCCTGAGCGGCCCGTACCCCCGCCGGGGGGCGCCAGGCCCCAGCACCTTGATGACCCGTACCGTCCCGTGCCCGAGGTCCTCGTTCAGACGGGCCACCAGCCGCGGCGCCAACAGCCGCAGCTGCGTGGCCCACGCGGTGGAGTCGCACTGCACGGTGAGGACCCGCGCGTCCGGCTCGTCGTCGAACTTCAGCGGTACGCAGTGCTTCGCCAGGTCCTCGCCGACGATCTGCGGCCAGCGCCCCATCACCCCGCCGACCGCCGCCGGGGTCTCCCAGCCGCGCTCGGTGATCAGCCGGTTGATCGCCGCGCCGAGCGCCATCGGGTCACGCCCGTCGGCACGCGCGCCGGAGCGCAGCCCGCCCCCGCGCCGGGCCTGCTTCTTCTGCTGGGCGGCGGCGCCCCGCGCCTTCGCCTGCTCCTTGGCCGCGCGCAGCGCGACCCGCGCCAGGTCGATGCCCGAGGCCTCGGGCACCTTGGGGCCCTCCGGCGGCTCCGGCGCCCCGGCCCCGAGGGGCGGCTGCTCGCTCATACCCGCTCCACCGTCCCGCCGGCCACCTTGTACCGCGTCCCCGCGAGGACCCCCGGCACGTCGTCGTCCACCGCCGCCGTCACCAGCACCTGCTCACCGCCGGCCACCAGCTCCGCGAGCCGCTCGCGCCGCCGCGCGTCCAGCTCGGCGAAGACGTCGTCGAGGACGAGGACCGGCTCGTTGCCCTCGGAGCGCAGCAGGTCGTACGAGGCGAGCCGCAGCGCCAGCGCGTACGACCAGGACTCCCCGTGACTCGCGTACCCCTTCGCCGGCAGCTCGCCGAGCTTCAGCAGCAGTTCGTCCCGGTGCGGTCCGACGAGCGTGACACCCCGCTCGATCTCCTGCTTCCGGACCTCGGCGAGGGCGGCGGTCAGCTGCTCGTACAGCTCCTCGCGGGTGTGTCCGGCGCCCGGCGCGGAGGGGCGGTACTCCAGCAGAATCGGTCCGCCGCCCGGCGCCAGCTGGTCGTACGCCTTGTCGGCGAGCGGCTGGAGGGTGTGGATGAGGTCGAGGCGCTGCGCCAGCAGCTCCGCCCCGGCCCGCGCGAGGTGCTGGTCCCACACGTCGAGCGTGGAGAGGTCCATGCCGCGGCCGCCGTGCCGCCGGGCCATCGCCGCCGACTTCAGGAGCGTGTTGCGCTGCTTGAGCACCCGCTCGTAGTCGGAGCGCACGCCCGCCATGCGCGGTGTGCGCGCCGTGATCAGCTCGTCGAGGAAGCGGCGCCGCTCGCCTGGGTCGCCCTTCACCAGGGCGAGGTCCTCCGGCGCGAACAGCACCGTCCGGACGATGCCCAGCACGTCACGCGGTTTGACCTGCGAGGACCTGTTGATACGGGCACGGTTGGCCTTGCCCGGGTTGAGTTCGAGCTCGATCAGCTGGGAGCGCTCGCCCTGGGTGACGGCGGCCCGGATGACCGCGCGCTCCGCGCCCATCCGCACCAGCGGGGCGTCCGAGGCGACGCGGTGGCTGCCGAGGGTCGCGAGATAGCCGACGGCCTCGACGAGATTGGTCTTGCCCTGGCCGTTCGCGCCCACGAACGCGGTGACGCCCGGGTCGAGCGGAACCTCGACCCGGGCGTACGAGCGGAAGTCGGCCAGCGACAGATGCGTGACGTGCATGGTGGGCGCCGACCTTCTTCCCCCGGCGGCTGTGCACCGCGGGGTGCACAGCCTGTGGATTACTTCTTCGTCTCGACCGCGTGGCCACCGAACTGGTTGCGCAGCGCGGCGATCATCTTCATCTGCGGGGAGTCGTCCTGACGGGACGCGAACCGCGCGAACAGCGAGGCGGTGATCGCCGGCAGCGGTACGGCGTTGTCGATGGCGGCCTCGACGGTCCACCGGCCCTCGCCGGAGTCCGACGCGTAGCCGCGCAGCTGGTCCAGGTGCTCGTCCTCGTCCAGCGCGTTCACCGCGAGGTCCAGCAGCCAGGAACGGATGACCGTGCCCTCCTGCCAGGAGCGGAAGACCTCGCGCACGTCGGTGACGGAGTCGACCTTCTCCAGGAGCTCCCAGCCCTCGGCGTAGGCCTGCATCATCGCGTACTCGATGCCGTTGTGGACCATCTTCGCGAAGTGGCCGGCGCCGACCTTGCCCGCGTGGACCGAGCCGAACTCGCCCTCGGGCTTGAGCGCGTCGAAGATCGGCTGGACCTTCGCCACGTCCTCGGCGGAGCCGCCGTACATCAGCGCGTAGCCGTTCTCCAGGCCCCAGACGCCGCCGGAGACGCCGCAGTCGACGAACCCGATGCCCTTGGCGGCGAGCTCCTCGGCGTGCTTCTCGTCATCGGTCCAGCGGGAGTTCCCGCCGTCCACGACGATGTCGCCGGGGGAGAGCAGATCGGCCAGCTCGTCGATCGTGGACTGGGTCGCGGCACCGGCCGGAACCATGACCCACACGACGCGCGGGCCCTTGAGCTTGCCCACAAGCTCTTCGAGGCTGTGGACATCGGCGAGGTCCGGGTTGCGGTCGTATCCGATGACGGTGTGGCCTGCGCGGCGGATGCGCTCGCGCATGTTGCCGCCCATCTTGCCGAGACCGACGAGACCGAGCTCCATCAGAGATTCCTTAAGCGTCGTGTGCGGTTTACCCGGGTCCGAGCCTACGCCCGGCCCCCGGTGCACACCTGTGGGGTCAGCCGCTCAGGCGACGACCCCCACGAGCATCGGTCGCAGGCCCTCAGCCGCTGAGGTGGACCGGCATTCTGTGCCTTTCCGGGGCAACCCCCGGACCCCGGCATGGACCACCAGGCGTCAGCCGCTGAGCCGCACCGGCATGATCAGGTACTTGTAGGCCTCGTCCGCCTCGGCGTCCAGGGCGGGCTTGCCGCTGAGCAGCGCCGGCTTGGTGGACGTCGTGAAGGAGAGCTGGGCGACCGGGGAGCCGATCGCGCTCAGGCCTTCGAGCAGGAAGGTCGGGTTGAAGGCGATCGAGATGTCGTCACCCTCCAGCTGCGCGTCCACACGCTCCACAGCCTGTGCGTCGTCGCTGGAGCCGGCCTCCAGGATCAGCACGCCCTGCTCGAAGCTCAGCCGGACCGGGGTGTTGCGCTCGGCGACCAGGGCCACGCGCTTGACGGCCTCGACGAAGGGCGCGGTCTCGATCACCGCGACCGAGTTGAACTCGGTGGGGAAGAGCGTGCGGTACTTCGGCAGATCGCCCTCGAGCAGCCGGGTGGTGGTGCGGCGGCCCGCGCCCTCGAAGCCGATGAGGCCCTCGCCCTTGCCGGAGCCCGAGAGCGCCAGCGTGACCGTGTCGCCGCTCGTGAGGGCCTTCGCGGTGTCCAGGAGGGTCTTCGCGGGCACCAGGGCGACCGCGGAGGCGTCCGGGGACTCCGGCTTCCACAGGAACTCGCGGACCGCGAAGCGGTAGCGGTCGGTGGAGGCCAGGGTGACCGTGTCGCCCTCGATCTCGATGCGCACACCGGTGAGGACCGGCAGCGTGTCGTCACGGCCGGCGGCGATGGCCACCTGCGCGGCGGCGGAGGCGAAGACCTCACCGGGGACGGTGCCCGTCGCGGTGGGCATCTCCGGCAGCGAGGGGTACTCCTCCACCGGCAGGGTGTGGAGGGTGAAGCGGGAGGAGCCGCAGACCACGGTCGCCCGTACACCGTCTGTGGAGATCTCCACCGGACGGTTGGGGAGGGCGCGGCAGATGTCGGCGAGCAGCCGGCCGGAGACGAGGACGGTGCCGTCCTCCTCGACCTCGGCCTCGACCGAGACCCGGGCGGAGACCTCGTAGTCGAAGCTCGAGAAGCTCAGCGCGCCGTTCTCGGCCTTCAGCAGAAGACCCGCGAGTACGGGAGCCGGGGGACGGGCCGGGAGGCTGCGGGCCACCCAGGCCACCGCCTCGGCAAGTACGTCGCGCTCCACCCGGATCTTCACCGGAACCGCCTCCTGCTTGTTGCTGGCTCTTCGTCGACTGCGGGAACCAGTCTGACGTACGCCGCCGACACTCGGTGCTGCTCGGGGTCAAGTCGCGACGAGGGCGCGTCGGAGCTCCGGCGCCGAGTTGTGCACAGGCCCCACTTCGAAGCGGATTCCTAGCTAACTCTAAGTGGGAGTAGTAGTAGGGCCTGTGGAAACGGTGGATAACGTCGTTTTCGCAGGTCAGACCCGTTTTTTTGTCCACCGACCCTGTGGGCGGAACCCGTGGAAAACCGGGGTTCTCTGTGGACACCAAAAAGTTCTGCACACCCGGTACACAGGTCATGGGGAGTTCTCCCCAGCGCTGTCCCCAGCTTTACCCACGTTCCCCACAGCCCAACCGTCCCCCTTGGTGTGACGGCTTTCACTCGACGCGGTGAGACGGGGTGATTCGTTGCCGAACAGTGGACAGGGGTGTGGAGAAGCTGTGGGCAACCGACGACCCCCTGTGGGCAGCCAGTGGACAACTTTCCGGGCCCCCTGTGGACGAAGATTTCATCCACAGGCTGTGGAGAAGAGTTGCCAACAAATCCCCAAGGGTCTGACCTGGGGTGATGATCTGTCACCAGTCCGGCCTGTGGACACAATCCGGATAACTCGACAGTCCCCACCCTGTGGACGGGAGATCATCCCCCAATCTGTGGAGAACCCGCCACCGGAACGGAGTAATCGAACACTCCGCGCTCGTACACAGCTGTGCACAGGGAACAGGAACACGGCGGAAGCACCCCCGGAACGGGTCCGAGAACGCCGAAGGGCGCCCCAGGAGGTGTCCCGGGGCGCCCTTCGGCACTGCTGCGGAGGCTCTGTCGTGGCCCTGTTGTGGCCCTGTCGCGGCGGTGCCGCGGCGGTCCGTCAGCCGTTCTTGATGCGGTTCGTGAGCTCGGTGACCTGGTTGTAGATGGAGCGCCGCTCCGCCATCAGGGCCCGGATCTTCCGGTCCGCGTGCATCACCGTCGTATGGTCGCGGCCGCCGAACTGCGCACCGATCTTCGGCAGCGACAGGTCCGTCAGCTCACGGCACAGGTACATCGCGATCTGCCGTGCCGTCACCAGGACGCGGCTGCGCGACGATCCGCAGAGGTCCTCCACCGTCAGCCCGAAGTAGTCGGCCGTGGCCGCCATGATCGCGGGGGCGGTGATCTCCGGCGAGCTGTCCTCGCCGCCGGGGATCAGGTCCTTCAGGACGATCTCGGTGAGGCCGAGGTCCACCGGCTGCCGGTTGAGGCTCGCGAAGGCCGTCACCCGGATCAGCGCGCCTTCCAGCTCGCGGATGTTCCGCGAGATCCGGGAGGCGATGAACTCCAGCACCTCCGGCGGGGCGTTGAGCTGCTCCTGCACCGCTTTCTTGCGGAGGATCGCGATGCGCGTCTCCAGCTCGGGCGGCTGCACATCGGTGGTGAGGCCCCACTCGAAGCGGTTGCGGAGCCGGTCCTCCAGGGTCACCAGCTGCTTGGGCGGCCGGTCCGAGGAGAGCACGATCTGCTTGTTGGCGTTGTGCAGCGTATTGAAGGTGTGGAAGAACTCCTCCTGCGTCGACTCCTTGCTCGCGAGGAACTGGATGTCGTCGACGAGCAGGATGTCCACATCGCGGTAGCGCTTGCGGAAGGCGTCGCCCTTGCCGTCGCGGATCGAGTTGATGAACTCGTTGGTGAACTCCTCGGAGCTCACGTACCGCACGCGCGTGCCCGGGTAGAGGCTCCGCGCGTAGTGGCCGATGGCGTGCAGCAGGTGGGTCTTGCCGAGCCCCGACTCCCCGTAGATGAAGAGCGGGTTGTACGCCTTCGCCGGCGCCTCGGCCACCGCGACGGCGGCGGCGTGCGCGAAGCGGTTCGAGGAACCGATGACGAAGGTGTCGAAGAGGTACTTGGGGTTCAGCCGCGCGTGCTGCTCGCCCGGCTGCCCGGCGCCCTGTCCGGAGGAAGAGGAACCGGGGCCGCCGTGGACCGGACCGCCGCCCGGCCGGGGACCGGGGCGGGGGCCGCCGTGGCCCTGCGGGTCGGGAAGCTCGGCGCGCTCGGACCGCTGCGGCTGCTCGTATCCCCGGGAGGGCTCGTCGTAGCGGGACTGCCGCGACTGCTCAGGACCGGTGTACGGGGCACGCTCCTGGTAACCGCCGAGCCGCGGCTGCTGCCAGGAAAGGTCCTCCTGCGTGCGCGGCCAGGCGCCGGGGTCGGGCCGCTGCGGCTGCTGGTAGTCCGGGTAGGCCGGGCGCGCGGTGGGCAGCCCGTCGTCGGGCATCGGACGGTGACCGTAGCCTTCGTACTTCTCGTACGGCTCGTGCTGCGGGCGCTCGTCGTAGCGGGGCTGCTGCGTGGGCGGCGCCGGCGGGGTCGGTTCGCCGACGGAGTCGTCGACGGTGATCGCGATCCGGATCGGGCGTCCGCACTCACGGCTCAGGGTCTCGCTGATCAGCGGGGCGAGCCGGCCCTCGAGGACGCGCTTGCCCCACTCGTTGGGTACGGCGAGGAGAGCGGTGTCCGCGACCAGGGCCAGCGGCTGGCAGCGCTCGATCCACTGCTTGTCCTTGGCCTCGATCCCCTGCTGGCCCTCGCCGAGGAGGTACTCGAGGACGCGTGGCCACACTGCGGCAAGATCGGCAGGTACGTCAGCCACGGGGCACGCTTTCTCGCAGGTCCCCACGATGGTGTGGTTCTCGGGGACGGTGGGTCGAAGTCCGTGAGGACGGGTCCGTTGAGGACAGGTGAGGACAGAACGGAAAAGACTGTGGAGTCTCACCACGGTAGTCGGGGCGGCTGACGTGGTTCAAGTTGTTGTCCACAGCCTGTGCATAATGGACCATGGCGACAGGTCGGTTTGACCGGATGGCGTAGCCGCGCGTACCGTGACCAGGTCGAGTTGTCGATGGCTGCTGCCGCCTGCCTCCGATGGGCAAAGATCACTCTTCTGTGATCGCGAAGCGGTGCTATCGGGCGTTACGAGCTACTCGTGGGCGCACGGTGACAGCCAGGCGATGTCCCGCCACCACCCGAATCATTTCTGGAGCCCCCGAGTGAGCAAGCGCACCTTCCAGCCGAACAACCGTCGTCGCGCGAAGACCCACGGCTTCCGCCTGCGCATGCGCACCCGCGCCGGCCGCGCCATCCTGGCGAACCGCCGTGGCAAGGGTCGCGCGAGCCTGTCCGCCTGATCCACTTAAACAGGTCATGACGTGCTGCCTACCGAGAATCGGCTGAGGCGGCGCGAGGACTTCGCAACCGCGGTACGCCGAGGTCGCCGGGCCGGTCGCCCGCTCCTCGTCGTCCACCTACGCAGCGGTGCAACGGACCCGCACGCGCCTGGGGAGAGCGCTCCCCCGACGCGTGCGGGTTTCGTCGTGAGCAAGGCCGTAGGCGGCGCGGTCGTACGCAACCAGGTGAAGCGTCGTCTGCGCCATCTTCTCCGCGACCGACTCATCGAGCTGCCCCCCGGTAGCCTGGTGGTCGTACGGGCGTTGCCCGGAGCCGGTGACGCCGATCACGCACAGCTGGCCCGAGACCTGGACGCCGCTTTTCAGCGGCTGCTGGGAGGGGGCGCGCGATGAAGTACCCGCTGCTGGCTCTCATCAAGCTGTACCAGTGGACGATCAGCCCTCTTCTGGGGCCCGTCTGCCGGTACTACCCGTCGTGTTCCCACTACGGATTCACGGCCATCGACCGGCATGGCGCGATCAAGGGCACGGCCCTGACCGCCTGGCGCATCCTGCGGTGCAACCCGTGGTCGCCCGGCGGTGTGGACCATGTCCCCCCGCGGAAGCGCCCTCGCTGGCACGAAATGCTGAGGAACGCGCTGCGCGGCGACAAGGGCGGGTCCACCGCCGAGACGAGCCCGGCCGCAGAGACCTCGCCCAATGCTCAAGGAGCCTGATTAGTGGACACGATTGCCAGTCTGTTCAGCTTCATCACCACACCTGTCTCATGGGTGATCGTCCAGTTCCACAAGGTGTACGGGGCGATCTTCGGTCCTGACACGGGCTGGGCCTGGGGCCTGTCCATCGTGTCCCTGGTGGTGCTGATCCGTATCTGCCTGATCCCGCTGTTCGTCAAGCAGATCAAGTCGACCCGGAACATGCAGGCGCTCCAGCCGAAGATGAAGGCGATCCAGGAGCGTTACAAGAGCGACAAGCAGCGTCAGTCCGAAGAGATGATGAAGCTGTACAAGGAGACGGGTACCAACCCGCTCTCCTCGTGTCTTCCCATCCTGGCGCAGTCGCCGTTCTTCTTCGCGCTCTACCACGTGCTGTCCAACATCGCCGAAGGCGACGAGGTCGGCGTGATGAACCAGGCGCTGGTCGACAGCGCCCGGAACGCCCACATCTTCGGTGCCCCCATCGCCTCGAAGTTCATGGACAGTGCCGCTGACGTCGCCGCTCTCGACGCCTCGATCACCTCGGTCCGCATCGTCACCGCGGTCATGATCATCATGATGTCGGCCTCGCAGTTCTTCACCCAGCGCCAGCTGATGATGAAGAACGTCGACCTCACGGTGAAGACCCCGTACATGCAGCAGCAGAAGATGCTCATGTACATCTTCCCGGTGATCTTCGCGGTCATGGGCATCAACTTCCCCGTCGGTGTCCTCGTCTACTGGCTGACCACCAACGTGTGGACCATGGGCCAGCAGATGTACGTGATCAACCAGAACCCGACCCCGGGTAGCAAGGCGCAGGACTCCTATCTCCAGCGTCTGCTGAAGAGCATCACCACTCACGAAGAGGTCCGCGGCCGGCGCCGCAAGGCCATCGTGAAGGTGATCGTCGCCAAGAGCACCAGCGACCGCAACGAGAACGAACGCCGCTTCTTCTCGGGCCTGACCAAGGCCGGCTTCGTCGCCCAGGCCGACGGCACCGTGATCAAGGGCGACACGATCGTGGCGGAGTCCGAGGGTGGCGCCGCCGCCAAGCGCCAGCAGCCCAAGCGTCAGACCAAGGCTCAGCGCCAGGCGGCCGCAGCGCAGCAGGCCGTGGCGAAGGATGCCGAGGAAGGCTCCGAGCAGGCCGCCGAGCAGACGACCACCTCGCTTGAGAAGAAGCCGCAGGATTCGGCGAAGGCCGACGCTGAGGGCGAGACGAAGGACGAGGCGCAGGACCAGGCGCAGGGCGACAAGCCCGCGCGTCCCCGTGCCAACTCCGGAGGCTCCCGCCAGGGCAAGTCCGGTCAGCGCAAGGGCCAGCAGCGGCCCAAGCACCCGTCGTCCAAGAAGTAAGAAGGAGACCATCCGTGACGGAAGGCATCACCTCCGCCGCCGCCGAGGGTGGCGACACCCTGACCCGCCTGGAGCAGGAGGGTGAGATCGCGGCCGACTACCTCGAGGGTCTCCTCGACATCGCCGACCTCGACGGTGACATCGACATGGACGTCGAGGCGGACCGCGCCGCGGTCTCGATCGTCAGCGACTCCAGCAGCCGCGACCTGCAGAAGCTCGTGGGCCGTGACGGCGAGGTCCTGGAGGCTCTCCAGGAGCTGACCCGCCTGGCGGTGCACCGTGAGACCGGCGACCGTAGCCGGCTCATGCTCGACATCGCTGGCTTCCGCGCCCAGAAGCGCACCGAGCTCGCCGCGCTCGGTGCCAAGGCCGCGGACGAGGTGAAGTCCAGCGGCCAGCCGGTCAAGCTGGACCCGATGACCCCGTTCGAGCGCAAGGTCGTGCACGACGCGATCGCCGCCGCCGGTCTGCGCAGCGAGTCCGAGGGCGAGGAGCCGCAGCGCTTCGTCGTCGTACTCCCGGCCTGATCCCTCTCGTAGTGTCGGCCCCGTCTGTTCGCAGGCGGGGCCGATCTTTGTCAGCCTGATAGTCAGCCACCACAGTGCGCCCGCAGGATTGCGTGCGGTACGGAAGGACGGTTCCCGTGACGGAGGCAGCGGAGCTCCCGGAGGCGCCGGAGCAGGCGCGGACAGTCTTCGGTGAGTACTTCCCGGAGGCCGTGCGGTACGCGGAGCTTCTCGCGGACGCGGGTGTGAAGCGTGGCCTGATCGGGCCGCGTGAGGTCCCGCGGCTGTGGGAGCGCCACCTGCTGAACTGTGCCGTCCTCGCGGAGGCCGTCCCCGAGGGCGTCACGGTCTGCGACGTGGGCTCGGGCGCCGGTCTGCCCGGCATCCCGTTGGCTCTGGTCCGGCGCGACCTCAAGATCACCCTCCTGGAGCCGCTCCTTCGCCGGACGAACTTCCTCCAGGAGGTCGTCGAGCTGCTCGGCCTCGACCATGTGACCGTGGTCCGCGGTCGCGCGGAGGAGATGCTGGGCAAGATCACGCCCGTCCATGTGGTGACCGCCCGCGCGGTGGCTCCGCTGGACCGGCTGGCCGGCTGGGGTGTTCCGCTACTCCGCCCGTACGGCGAGATGCTGGCCCTCAAGGGCGACACCGCCGAGGAGGAGCTCAACGGCGCCCGCGCCGCGCTCTCCCGGCTCGGTGTGGTGGAGACCTCGGTGCTGCACGTCGGCGAGGGCATCGTGGATCCGCTGACCACGGTCGTCCGGGTGGAGGTCGGCGAGAGCCCGGGCGGTGTGCGGTTCGCGGCCAAGCGTGCCAAGGCAGCCCGGACGAGCAAGACCCGTCGACGCCGCTGAGCGTCGCATACGTACCATTTCGGAGTGTCGACCGGCTCCGACCGGGCAGCAGGGGCATGGTGTTTCACGTGAAACGTCGCTCCCTGCTGCAGGGGATCATCAGCCGCGGTCGCGCGGCTGCCACGCCCCGGGACCGTAAGCCCCGCGTGAAACCACTCGCGAGGGTTACGGAGTTGTCCACAGAGGTGGATTCACCCACAGAACCACCGACCTCGCTGGTTCGCGACCCCGAAAGCATGGCAGGCTCTGCTCATCGCGAGCCTGAAGCCGAGGAGAGTGAATCCTTGCGGTCCGACGCCAACATCGCGGGACCGATGACCGATCCGGTCCCCGGTCCCCGAACCGAATCGGTGGGGGAGGATGTTTCACGTGAAACATTGCCCCCGATGGACGACACCCCCATTGGTCGTGCTGCCCAACTGGCAGTAGAAGCCCTGGGTCGTGCCGGTGAGGGACTTCCCCGACCGGCCCAGACACGCGTGATGGTGGTCGCCAATCAGAAGGGCGGGGTGGGCAAGACGACCACGACGGTCAACCTTGCCGCCTCCCTGGCACTGCACGGCGCCCGGGTCCTGGTCATCGACCTGGACCCGCAGGGCAACGCCTCCACAGCGCTCGGCATCGACCACCACGCCGAGGTCCCCTCGATCTACGACGTGCTGGTCGACAGCCGGCCGCTGTCCGAGGTGGTGCAGCCGGTCCTGGACGTCGAGGGCCTCTTCTGCGCCCCCGCCACGATCGATCTCGCCGGTGCGGAGATCGAGCTGGTGTCGCTGGTAGCGCGTGAGAGCCGGCTGCAGCGGGCGATCCAGGCCTACGAGCAGCCGCTCGACTACATCCTCATCGACTGCCCGCCCTCGCTCGGCCTGCTCACGGTCAACGCCATGGTGGCGGGCGCCGAAGTGTTGATCCCGATCCAGTGCGAGTACTACGCACTGGAGGGCCTCGGTCAGCTCCTGCGGAACGTCGAGCTGGTGCGCGGCCATCTGAACCCGGGGCTTCACGTCTCGACGATCCTGCTCACCATGTACGACGGCCGGACGAGGCTCGCCTCCCAGGTCGCCGACGAGGTGCGCACGCACTTTGCCGAGGAGGTGCTGCGGACCAGCATTCCGAGGTCCGTCCGCATCTCCGAGGCACCGAGTTACGGCCAGACGGTTCTCACGTACGACCCGGGCTCCAGCGGCGCCCTGTCGTACCTGGAAGCCGCCCGTGAGATTGCCCTGCGGGGTGCTGCCGTGCACTACGACCCGCAGCACGCCCATGCAGGGCACCAGAACAACCAGCGCAGCATGTCGGAGGGGATCCAGTGAGCGAGCGACGTAGGGGATTGGGGCGTGGGCTCGGTTCGCTGATTCCTTCGGCTCCCCAGGAACGGCAGACGCCGCTGGTCGGCGTCGGAGCGGGTGCGGCCTCCGCCGGTGCCGGTCCTGCCCTGCCCTCGGAGCGCGGCGTGGCCGCCGCGAAGCTGGCGTCGCTTCCGCACAGCAGCCAGTCCCCCGACTCGGCTGCGTCATGGAGCGGGGCAGAGGCGGTGGCGCTGCCGGAGGTCCAGGGTGGGGCCTACTTCACCGAGCTTCCGATCGATGCCATTGTTCCCAACCGCCACCAGCCACGTGAGGTCTTCGACGAAGACGCCCTGGCGGAGCTTGTCGTCTCCATCAAGGAGGTCGGCCTGCTCCAGCCCGTAGTGGTGCGCAAGGTCGACGACGAGCGCTATGAACTCGTCATGGGTGAGCGTCGCCTGCGGGCGTCGACGACCGCAGGCCTCGAGCGGATCCCGGCGATCGTCCGGGACACCGACGACGAGAAGATGCTGCTTGACGCTCTTCTGGAGAACCTTCACCGTGCCCAGCTGAACGCGATCGAAGAGGCTCACGCCTACGAGCAGCTGCTCAAGGACTTCGGCTGCACCCATGACCAGCTCGCGGAGCGGATCGGGCGGTCCCGCCCGCAGATCTCGAACACCCTGCGTCTGTTGCGTCTCTCTCCGCCGGTGCAGCGGAGGGTCGCCGCCGGCGTGCTCTCCGCCGGCCACGCCCGGGCCCTGCTCGGTGTGGAGGACGCGGAGGCCCAGGACCAGCTCGCCTACCGGATCGTCGCCGAAGGCCTCTCCGTGCGTACCGTCGAGGAGATCGTGAGCCTCATGGGCTCCGAGGAGCCCGTCGCGGTCAAGCCGAAGGGCCCGCGTGCCGGGGGACGTGTCTCGCCCGCGCTGACCGATCTCGCTTCTCGGCTCTCGGACCGCTTCGAGACCCGGGTGAAGGTCGACCTGGGACAGAAGAAGGGCAAGATCGTCGTCGAGTTCGCCTCGATGGACGATCTGGACCGGATCCTCTCCACCCTCGCCCCCGGCGAGGGGAAGGTCATGGATCACAAGATCGCCGAGCAGAGCGAGCAGGGCTGACGTTCCTCCTGCACTGAGGCCGCCAAGGGCGGGTCGTGTTCCGGTCACCGGAGCCCGGCCCGCCCTTTGCCTGTGAGCGGTGTCCCCCTGATCGTCCGGTCGATACGATTCTGAGAGGCCCATCCGTGCTCGATGGCGAGGAAGCGAGGGGAAGCCGTGGGGCGTCGGCTCGTACCGCTCACGCTGGACAACCTTTCGGACCTTCCCCAGCGATGTCGGTCCTGTGTCTTCTGGGAGCTCGACCCGGTCAGCGGGGAGGCCGCCGTGAAGGCGGGGCATCCAGAGGTGGAGAAGGAAGCCTGGATCTCCGCCGTCCTTCTGGAATGGGGTTCCTGCGGGCGGGTCGTCTACGTGGACGAGGTGCCCGTCGGCTACGTCCTCTACGCTCCCCCGGCCTATGTGCCGCGGTCGACGGCGTTCCCGACCAGTCCGGTGGCGGCTGACGCCGTCCAGCTGATGACGGCCTGGATCATGCCGGGATATCAGGGCCAGGGGCTGGGCCGGATGGTCGTGCAGACCGTGGCCAAGGACGTGATGAGGCGGGGCTTCAAGGCGATCGAGGCGTTCGGCGATGCCCGGTGGAAAGAGCCGGCCTGCATGCTTCCGGCCGACCATCTCCTTTCCGTGGGCTTCAAGACGGTCCGGCCGCACCACGCGTTTCCCCGGTTGCGGCTGGAACTCCGGACGACGCTCTCCTGGAAGGAAGACGTCGAGATGGCCCTGGACCGTCTGCTCGGGGCCGTCAAGAAGGAACCCGCCCTGCGGCCGCTCTGACACCGGGACATGAGAACGGCCCGCCCCTTGCCGGGGCGGGCCGTTCGTGTTTCACGTTCATGTTTCACGTGAAACGAAGAGCGTGTCAGCCGTTCGAGGGCTCGACGAAGTCTGCCAGGTCGCGCAGGATGGCGGCCTTCGGCTTGGCGCCGACGATCGTCTTCACGACCTCGCCGTTCTGGTAGACGTTCAGCGTCGGGATGGACATGACGCCGTACTTGGCGGCCGTGTCCGGGTTCTCGTCGATGTTGAGCTTCACGATCTCGATCTCGCCGTGCTCCGCGGCGATGGCCTCCAGCGACGGGGCGATCTGGCGGCACGGGCCGCACCACGCCGCCCAGAAGTCCACCAGGACGGGCTTGTCGCTCTTGAGGACGTCCTCTTCGAAGGAAGCGTCGGTCACAGTCTTCAGGGCCACGGCGGCCTCCTTGTTTTCGTGGGGTGTGGAATCAGGAAGGGCGGGGATCAGACCGCGGGGGTCTCGGCCAGCTTCTCGCTGTCGGCGAGGGCGGCCAGGAAACGCTCGGCGTCGAGTGCGGCGGAGCAACCGGTACCGGCGGCCGTGATGGCCTGGCGGTAGGTGTGGTCGACGACGTCGCCCGCGCCGAAGACGCCCGTGACGTTCGTGCGGGTCGAGGGCGCGGTCACCTTCAGGTAACCCTCCTCGTCCAGCTCCAGCTGGCCCTTGAACAGCTCGGTCCGCGGGTCGTGGCCGACGGCGATGAAGAGGCCGGTGACGGGCAGCTGACGGGTCGCACCGGTCTTGGTGTCGCGCAGGGTCAGACCGCTGAGCTTCTGCTCACCGTGGATCTCGGTGACCTCGCTGTCCCAGGCGAAGGAGATCTTCGGGTCGGCGAAGGCGCGGTCCTGCATGGCCTTGGAAGCACGCAGGGTGTCGCGGCGGTGGACGATCGTGACGGTCTTGGCGAAACGCGAGAGGAAGGTGGCCTCCTCGATCGCGGTGTCGCCGCCGCCGACCACGGCGATGTCCTGGTCCTTGAAGAAGAACCCGTCGCAGGTGGCGCACCAGGAGACACCGCGGCCCGAGAGCGTGTCCTCGTTGGGAAGGCCGAGCTTGCGGTGCTGGGAGCCCGTGGTGACGATGACGGCCTTGGCGCGGTGCACGGTGCCGGCGGTGTCGGTGACGGTCTTGATGTCCCCGGTCAGGTCCACGGCGATGACGTCGTCGGGGACCAGCTCGGCGCCGAAGCGCTCGGCCTGCGCCCGCATGTTGTCCATCAGGTCCGGACCCATGATGCCGTCGCGGAAGCCGGGGTAGTTCTCGACCTCGGTCGTGTTCATCAGAGCGCCACCAGCGGTGACGGCGCCCTCGAAGACCAGGGGGTTCAGCGACGCTCGGGCCGTGTAGAGCGCAGCGGTGTAACCCGCGGGCCCGGAGCCGATAATGATCACGTTACGGACGTCGCTCACGGGTTTCTTCCTCGTCTCTGCAGACTGCCACTGCCTACGGGGGCGGTCGTCTCGGTCACTCTCACCCCACCCAACGGATCCTACGGGGGATGCATTCCCGAGATTGCCGCGCGGCACGTGGCCGAGACGCCGAGCCGGATCAGGAGCGCGGATACGTCTCGCTGAGCAGGAGGTCCGCCGCAGGGCTTTCGGTGCTCGTGGGCCGGTCGGCACAGGAGGCGTCGAGAACGAATGCCCGGACCCGGGTGCTGTCCGCGGGGTCCGTGAGGACGAGCAGATAGGCGGGCATCCCCTGGTACTCGCCCCGCTCGTGGGCGAGCACGGCGTCGGTACGGCCGGTGCCTGCCAGGACGCAGCCGGGTACGGCGCCGTCCCGGTTCCGCTGGGGGGTGGCGGCGTCCTCGGCGGACATGGATTCGGGTCCGACTCCCTGGGGCGTCCTGGCCATGGTGCTGTCCCCGCCCAGGAGGGCGTGGACGCGTTCCTCGACCGGTGCCCCGGAGAAGGCGATCTGGGCCGTACCAGCGGCGGTGCTTGCCTTCCTGGTGTCGGCGGCGCTGTCGGCGTTCGGGAGGCCGCTCTGACTGAGGTAGAGGCTCGTGCCGAGGACGACGACCCCGAAGGCGGCGCCGACCGTGGAGAGCAGGGCGATCCGGCGGCGACGGGGCCTTTCGGGGCGCCCGGGGCCGGTGGCTGCCCGGGGTCGGCCCGCGGGGCGACTCCTGACGGGCTCGGTGGCAGAGGAAGGCGCTCCGGCGGGAAGCGGTTCGGTGCGGGGGCGTGATGTTTCACGTGAAACAGGGCTGCCGTTCTCCGGCGCGGTTGCCTGGAGGAGGGCTTCGGCGGCCAGTGCGGCGTCGATCCGGCCGGCGATCTCGGCGGGCATGCGGGGCGGCCCGGGAAGCGTGCCCAGGAGGCCTCGGATCTCCTCCAGGGAGGTCCTGACGTCCGCGCAGAGGGGACAGCCGTCCAGATGGCGGCGTACGGCCGCGGAGCGGCTCGGTGACAGGATCCCCTCGGTGAGATCGGAGATCTCCGAAACGTCCGGGTGCTGTGTCGTGTCGGCCTTGCCGGTCGTGGAACTCACGTGCGCCCACCTCCGCCCTTCACAGCAGCTGGATCTGTCGGTCCGGGTTCCGTCGGCCCCGGCACCGGTGGGACGGATGTCCCCGGCGTCCGGTTCCTTCCCCCTTCGGTGGTCCCGTTACCCACTGTGTCGGCGCGCAGATGAGTGACCATCGGAAGCAGGCGCGACCGGCCCCGCGCGCAGCGGCTTTTCACGGTTCCCGTGGGAACGCCGAGGATACGTGCCGCCTCCGCGACCGGGTATCCCTGCATGTCGACGAGGATGAGCGCGGCGCGCTGGTCCGCGGGGATCAGGGCGAGGGCAGCCAGGAGCTGCCGGTGGAGGTCCTGGCGCTCCACGGGGGCCTCGGCCGACTCGTGCGGGTCGAGGAGCTGCTCGAAACGGTCGGTGTCGTCGACGGGTGAGGTTCGGCGGGAGGCGGCCTTGCGGGCGCGGTCGAGGCAGGCGTTCACCGTGATGCGGTGGAGCCAGGTCGTGACGGCCGACTGCCCCCGGAAGGTGTGGGCGGCCCGGAAGGCCGACAACAGGGCGTCCTGGAGGGCGTCGGCGGCCTCCTCCCGGTCTCCCAGGGTGCGCAGGGCCACGGCCCACAAACGGTCGCGGTGCCGCCGCACGAGCTCACTGAAGGCGTCCGGGTCCCCGGCGACATGGCGCGCCAAGAGCTCCTGATCGCCTGTGGCCTCGTCTATCGGAGTGTCCAACGGTGAGCCCCCTCCCCGTACGGTGGTCAGCCCATGATCTTGATCTCGGACAGCTTGCCCCGGAAGCCCCCGTCGTTGGCGGGGAGTTCCGTCAGCCAGACCAGAACGTAGCGGGTCCTGATCGGCTCGGTGGGCTTCAGCGTCACGTTGCTGCCCGCGGCGGAGGCCTGGGTCGTGAACCCGTCGGGCATGGAGGGTTCGGAAGAGGCGTCGGAGGGTGCGGTGCGGAGCTCCACCGCGGTGTGGCCCAGGAACGACAGGTCGACCGAGCTGACCTTCTGGACCTGGCCCAGGTCGAGCACGAGCCCCACGCCCGTCTTCAGGTTGGCGAAGCCGGGAGCGTAGTAGCGGTCGGTGTACCAGAAGGTGCTGGGATCACCGTCGTACGCGAGTTCTATGGCCTGCGGCTTCTCCGTACCGTTGCCCAACGGGTCGAAGTCGTGGGCGGACTTGATGGTGACCGGCTTGGGCGGCTCGGGCTTCTCGTCGACCGTGGGGGACGTGACCGGCGTCTCGGTGGTCGAGTCCTGGTCGAGCAGGCGGTCGGCGATCTGCCAGCTGCCCAGGCCGAGGGCCGCGATCAGAAGGGCCGAGACGGCCCATTTCAGCGCTGTGCCGGTACGGCTCTGGAGCGGGGCCGGCGGCATGGCGATCGGCTGGGTGGCGACGGGACGTGCCTGCGGACGGCCGTACGTGCCCTGCTGGTACGTGGTGCGCTGGTAGTCGGGCGGGGCGGGGAACTCCGGCTCCGGCGGCTTCACACGGGGCATCGCGGCCACGGCCTTGGCGAGCTCGTCCGGGGTCGTGCAGGGCGGTTCCTGGCGCGAGGCGGTGGCCCCGTCGTTGGCGAGGGCGCGCATGGCGATCTCGGAGAGGCCGCGGTGGACCCCGGCGCGGACCTGGTCGGGCGGGAGGAGCCCCACGCCCTTGGGGAGTCCGGAGAGGCCGTAGGCGTCGCTGTCGTACGGCCAGCGCTGGGTGAGTGCCGCGTAGAGCAGGGCGCCGATGGCCTCGGTGTCGGTGCGCTGGGGGCGTTCGGCGGTGATGCCGCGCAGGGCGGCGTTCACGGCGAGGCCGCGGATCCGGTACTGGCCGGTGGAGCTGCGCAGGACGGCGCTCGGGGTGAGCCGGAGGTGTGCGAGGCCCTCGCGGTGGGCGGCGGCCATGGCCTGCGAGACCTGGCTGACGAGCTGGTAGGCGTCGTGCGCCTCCATCGGGCCCGTCGCGAGCAGCGCGGTCAGCTCGGTGGAGTCGGGCAGCCATTCGTGCACGACGTACACGAGGTCGTTCTCCTCGACGGCGTCGAGGACCTGGACGAACCGGGGGTCGCCCAGCAGCGCCGCGGAACGGGCCGCGGCCAGGACGGAGCGGGCCCGGGGGTGGTCGGCCGGCAGGAGGTGGACGCCGACGGCACGCCGCAGCTTCTCGTCGACGGCACGCCAGCTGCTGAAGCCGTCCAGACGGGTGACGCACTCCTCCAGGCGGTACCGTCTGGCCAGCTTGTGGCCGCTGTGCAGTTCGGGTGCCGTGACGGAGGGCTGTTCGCCGCTCTTTCGTTCGACCGCCTTGCTCTCCGTGGCCTGGGCGGTCTGCTCCGCCTTGGTCTGCGTTGTCGCCACCCCGTCGGTCGCGGCCTTGTCCGCCTTGGCGGTCAGCGGATCGTCACCGCTGTTGTCGGCCACGTCGACGGCAGCCGTGCTACGTTCCGCCACCGTCGTCCTGCCTCCCCATCCATTGCGCCACATCCAACAGCCATGCCAATTGTGCCCACAGTCCGACGCTATGCACGACACGCGGTCCCCACCGAGGGTTGTGCGGGGCCGTCGATTCAGCGTCCGAGGCGTCCCCGCACCATGCCGACCAGGGTGTTCAGTTCCGCGATCCGCATGCGCTTGGCCGCGACGAAGAAGACACCCAGGAGGACGGCTCCGCCGACGAACAGGGCGACGAGGGAACCGAGGGCGCCTTCGCCGAGAAGCTTCAACAGGCCGAAGCCGACGGCGCCGGCGACGATCGCCGCGGGCACGGAGGCCATGCAGAGCCGCGCGTAGGTCCGCATCACCTGGGTGCCGTCCAGGTCGCCGCCGAGACGGTTGCGCAGGCGACGCCACGCGATGCCGACGCCGACGGCGTACGCGAGGCCGTAGGAGGCGGCCATGCCGACGACGGCCCACTGCGGGGGCAGGAGGACGTAACAGAGCGCCGAGGCGGCCGCGTTCACGGCGGCGACGATGACCGTGTTGTAGAAGGGCGTCCGGGTGTCCTCGTAGGCGTAGAAGCCGCGGAGCACGACGTACTGGACGGAGTAGGGGATCAGGCCGAGTCCGAAGGCCATCAGGATGAAGCCCATGCCCTGGGCGGCCTCGACGCCGCTGGAGGCGTAGAGCAGGGTGCACATCGGGACGCCGAGTGCCAGGAAGGCGAAGGCGACCGGGACGATCGCGACGGCCGAGTTGCGCAGGCCCTGCGAGATGTCGTCACGGACGGCGCCGGGGTCGTTGTCGTGGGCGGCACGGGAGATCCGCGGCAGCAGCGCGGCCATGACGGAGACGGTGATGATGGCCTGCGGCATGCCCCAGATCAACTGGGCGTTGGAGTAGGCGAGGAAACCGGCGCCGTTCTTCCCCGACTCCTGGCCGGCGGCCGTGGCGAGCTGGGTGACGACCAGGACGCCCGCCTGGTTGGCGAGGACGAAGAGGACGGTCCACTTGGCGAGCTTCACCGTCTTGCCGAGCCCGTGGCCCTTCCAGTCGAAGCGGGGCCGGAAGCGGAAGCCCGTCTCGCGGAGGTACGGGATCATCGCCAGGGCCTGCACGACGAGCCCGAGGAGGGTGCCGATGCCGAGCAGGCGGATGCCCTCGTCAGGAATGGTCTGGACACCCATCTGGGACTCGGCGGAGGTGCCGTAGACCCAGATGAACAGGCCGAACGTGACGATCATGACGATGTTGTTGAGGACCGGCGTCCACATCATCGCGCCGAACTTGCCGCGGGCGTTGAGGATCTGGCCCATCACCACGTGCACGCCCATGAAGAAGATCGTGGGCAGGCAGTAGCGGGCGAAGGTCACGGCCACGCTGTTGGCCGCGGCGTCGTCGGCGATCGTGTTCGACATCAGCCGGACCAGGACGGGTGCGGCGAGGACGGCCGCCACCACGATCAGGCCGAGCGCCACCATCACGAGGGTGAGCAGACGGTTGGCGTACGCCTCACCGCCGTCCTCGTCGTTCTTCATGGAGCGGACGAGCTGGGGGACGAAGACCGAGTTGAGGCCACCGCCGACGGTGAGGATGTAGATCATCGTCGGCAGGGTGTAGGCGATCGTGAAGGTGTCACCGAGCAGTGCGGCGCCGAGCGCTCCGGTGATCACGAGGCTGCGGACGAAGCCGGTGAGCCGGGAGACCAGGGTGCCGGCCGCCATCACGGCGCTCGACTTGAGCAGCCCGGAGGCGCGGCCGGACTTCTTCGGCGCGGGGGCGGGAACGGGCATGGGGTCCGGCTCCGTGGCGGGCGGGGGCACCTGGCCGGGCATCTGCTGATCCCGGTAGAGGTGGGCGAACGCGTCCGGTTCGGGCTGCTCCTCGCCGGCGTGGGTCACCAGGTCGTCGACGCCGGTGAACTGCACCGTGCGGGCGTCGTCGCCGTACGGCAGGTGACGCGAGGGGCCCTCGGGCTCGGGCGGCGGGGTCTGCGCCCACACGCGGGGGTCCGGGGCGTGCTGGGGCGCGGCGGGCTGCTGGTAGAGCGGCTGGGGCTCCTGGTAGGTGCCGGGCGGCGGCGGGGGGTGCGCGGCGCGGTCGTAGAGCGCCTCGGTCACCGGGTCCTGCGCGGAGAGGTCCTGGGCCTGGTACGGGTCGTGGGCGAAGACGTCCTGGACGTAGGGGTCCTGTGCGTAGGGGTCCTGCCCGTGCGGGGCGGGGACGCCCTGCTGAAGGGAGGGCGGCACCGGTGGGTACCCGGAACCAGGGGGTGCCGTGGGCGTCCCACCGGACGGCGAGGTGCCGCCCGCACCCTGGCCGCGGTCACCGTCGTACGGCGCGTTCATGGTTACCCCACCTCATCGTCCCCGGCCGACCGGCCACGACATCGCTCAACGGTCCACTTTCTCACCCGTGCCCGACGGGTCACCGCTTTCGGGCCCGGTGTCCGGTGTCGGGTCACTCGGCTGCTCGGGTTCTCCGCCCGCGCCGTCCGGCGTCTCCGGTACCGGTTCCGTGCCCGACGTGGACTCCTCGGCCTCGGCCGCGGACTCCTCGGCCTGCGCCTCTTCGGCTTCGGTCTCGGCCTTCCTGGCGGCGACCCGCTTGCGCTGGCTGTACATCCGCACGCCGGCGAGGACGAGCAGCAGCACGCCGCCGGCGATCACCAGCATCACCGTGGGGGTGATCTCGGAGACCTTCACGGTGAAGGTCATCGGCTGCCCGTACGGGGTGCCGTCCACGGTGTAGAGCTGGGCGGTCACCGGGACCTGGCCGTTGACGTTGGCCGAGGCGGTGAACTTCACCGACTGGCTGTGCCCGGCGTTGATCTTCACGGGGAGTTCGGCCGAGGTCCTGCCGTTCAGCTCCAGCCGGCTTCCGTTGCCGGACGTGAGGCGCAGCACCAGATCGTCCACGCCCTGCAGCAACTGGTTCTGGACGGTCACGGGGATCGTCGCGCTGCGGCCGGACAGCATGAGGTCCGACTTGTCGACCAGCTGGATGCCCTCGGTGAGGTCCTGCAGGTACCGCAGGACGTCGTTCCGGTAGACCGCGGCCCCTCGGGCCTGACCGCGCCAGGAGATGGACATCTCGCGGTTGATCGCGTTGCCGAACGGGGTCACGACACGTTCGGGCTGAGTCAGGACGACCTTGAAGTCGTCCAGTTCGTCGCGGGTGGTCTTCATGTCACGGAAGGTCTGGACCGGCAGTTCCCGGTCGCGCAGCCGCTTCGGGTACCGGGAGCCGCTGGGCACCGCGGTGGAGGCGTCCGGGTCCGGCTTGGCCGCGGCGGCCGCGAGGAGGTCGATCGGCTGGCTCCAGCGCCGGGCGGACAGGTCGCGCAGGGCGGCCGCCATGGTCTGCGCCTGGGGGGCGGTCGGTACCCGCTGCGGGGCGACCACGACGCTGCGCTGCTGCTCGGGCTGTTCGAGGGTGATCGCGAGCGACTGCGCGAGGAACTCCTGGACCGCGAGGGTGGAGTTCTCCGTGCGGACCATGTCGCCCTCGAAGGCGGTGGACAGGAGCGCGTCGCTCACGACGGCCGTGGTGCTGCCGTTGCCCAGGGGGCGGGCCGCCGTCGGCGTGTAGGAGAGGTCGTCGCGGACGCTGTCGCTGCGGGCGATCACCTTGTTGGCGCCGGCCGAGGTGGCGACTGCCACGATCGAGGGATCGACGGCCCCTTCCACGGGCCAGGAGAAGTCGGTGGACGGCTGGACCTGGAGGACCGTCTCGACGGTCACCGCCGCGAGCGAGGTCGCCGACTGGAGGTGTCCCAAGGAACCCGGGACATCCTTGCCGCGATGCGCCAGGGAGGCGAGGTCGGGGTCGGCGAACGGCAGGGCGACGATCTTGTGCCCCTGGACCGCTTTCTGCAGGGCGTTCAGCCACTGCTCGGCCGCGGCCTTGTTCTTGCCTGGGACATGGGCCGTGCCGTCCTTGACGCGGTAGCCGTTGGCCATGGCGTCGACGGTGGCCAGCAGGTCCGGGTCGATCACCCAGGTCACCGGCAGATCCTTGCCCAGCGAGACCATCTGCTCCAGGCGGCCGCCCGGACGCAGCTCGGCGGCCAGAGCGTCGTCCTCGAAGACGGGGGTCTGCTGGTCGTCCGTGGCCGTCTCCGCCGAGACGTGGGACGAGGAGATCAGCGGCCAGAGGTAGGTCAGCTGGGTCTTCTTCGCGGTGGCCTCCGGCTGGTACGGCAGGAAGGTCCGCTCGATGCCGAGCACCCGGTCGTAGCGCTGGTCCGAGGTCTGGCCGGTGAGGGAGACGCCCAGCTGGTAGACGCCCGACTCGTCGAGGCCGAGTTCGGAGACCGGGATCGAGAGGGAGAAGTCCGTGCTGAGCCCCGCGCCGAGGCGGGGGATCTTGGCGGTGGGGGCCCCGTCGAGCGGTGCGGGGTCGCTGTCGCTCCGGTAGCCGGTGCGGTCCGCCGCCTGCTCGATCTCGCTGCGGCTCGTCATCATCGGGCCGACCCGCAGATCCACGGTCGCGTCGGTGATGGTCTTCTTGCCCCTGTTGGTGACCGTGCCCGAGACGGTGACCGTGTCGCCTTCCACGGGTGCGCTCGGAGACAGCGCGTCGAGGGACACGTCGACGGTCTTGGAGACGGTGGCGTCCGCCGCTGCGTCCGCCGACGGGGCGGTCGGGGCCTGGAGCAGCCCGGCGAGGAGCGGTGCGCCGAAGGCGACCGTGACGGTGCGCCGCAGCCATTGGCGGGCAGGTGAGGGACCGGTTCCCTGAATGTCTGCCGCCTCGCCCACGCGTTCGCCCATCCTCGTCGTTGTCTGTGGTGCCAGTGGTGTCGATGGTTCCCGGTTGCTGTGTCCAGGCATGGTAACGAGGCACGCTGGGAGCAGGTGCCGGGGACTGCTCCAGCCGATGGGGGCGTGCGAGCGGCCCGCCAGGAAACGGGGACGCCGCGGTGGACCGGGGCACGTACCCTTTTCTGTTGTGCCGAACGCCAACGAAGACACCCCGACCGCACTGAGCCAGGTGCAACGCCGCGCGGTCAGCGAACTGCTGCGCGTGTCCCCTGTCGCCGACGACCTTGCCCGCCGTTTCCAGGAGGCCGGGTTCAGCCTTGCGCTGGTCGGCGGCTCGGTACGGGATG
The DNA here is from genome assembly GCF_053607625.1 of Streptomyces sp. NPDC055103. NCBI lineage: Bacteria > Bacillati > Actinomycetota > Actinomycetes > Kitasatosporales > Streptomycetaceae > Streptomyces > Streptomyces sp. NPDC055103. Next base: position 39,090 of record NZ_JBSGTX010000009.1, on the reverse strand, counting down.
CCCTGCTCGGCCGGCTCGGCAACGACCTAGACTTCACCACCGACGCCCGCCCCGAGGACGTCCTGAAGATCGTCCGCCCATGGGCCGACTCCGTCTGGGAGGTCGGGATCGCTTTCGGGACGGTCGGCTCGCAGAAGGACGGCTACCAGATCGAGGTCACGACGTACCGCTCCGAGGCGTACGACCGGACCTCTCGGAAGCCCGAGGTCTCCTACGGCGACTCCATCGACCAGGACCTCGTCCGGCGTGACTTCACCGTCAACGCCATGGCCGTGGCCCTCCCCGAGAAGGAGTTCATCGATCCGTACGGCGGTCTGGAAGACCTCGCCGCCCGGATCCTGCGGACGCCGGGTACTCCCGAGGAGTCCTTCTCCGACGATCCTCTGCGCATGATGCGGGCCGCGAGGTTCGCCGCCCAGCTGGACTTCGAGGTGGCACCCGAGGTCGTCGCGGCGATGCGTGACATGTCCGGCCGGATCGAGATCGTCTCCGCCGAGCGGGTCAGGGAGGAGTTCAACAAGCTGCTGCTCTCGACCCAGCCCCGGAAGGGCCTCGGGCTGCTCGTGGACACGGGTCTCGCCGACCACGTCATGCCCGAGCTGCCCGCACTGCGCCTGGAGAGCGACGAGCACCACCGGCACAAGGACGTCTACGAGCACTCGCTGACCGTGCTCGACCAGGCGATCGACCTGGAGGAGGACGGCCCCGACCTGGTGCTGCGTCTCGCCGCCCTGCTCCACGACATCGGCAAGCCGCGCACCCGTCGCTTCGAGAAGGACGGCCGGGTCTCGTTCCACCACCACGAGGTGGTGGGCGCGAAGATGACCAAGAAGCGCATGACCGCGCTGAAGTACTCCAACGAGATGACCAAGGATGTCTCTCGGCTGGTCGAGCTGCACCTCCGCTTCCACGGTTACGGGGACGGTGAGTGGACCGACTCCGCGGTGCGCCGCTACGTCCGCGACGCCGGTCCGCTGCTCTCGCGGCTCCACAAGCTGACCCGTTCCGACTGCACCACGCGCAACAAGCGCAAGGCGACGGCGCTCTCCCGCACCTATGACGGCCTGGAGGAGCGGATCGCCCAGCTCCAGGAGCAGGAGGAACTGGACGCGATCCGTCCCGACCTGGACGGCAACCAGATTCAGGAGACCCTCGGGATCGGGCCCGGTCCGGCCATCGGCCAGGCGTACAAGTTCCTGCTGGAGCTCCGGCTGGAGAACGGCCCGATGGAGCACGACCAGGCGATCGCGGCGCTCAAGGAGTGGTGGGCGGCGCGCGACTGAGACGAGCCGGGTCGTCGAGCGGGTCGATGTTTCACGTGAAACGCCCACCCGATCGAGACCGAGGCAGTGATGCCGTGGAGGGGTGGTGTTTCACGTGAAACATCACCCCTCCGTGCGTTCCCTTCGCAGTGTCAGTGCGATCGCCGTGTAGACCAGGGCGACCAGAACGACCAGCAGGGGGGAACGGCCGTCCGCGGGCAGCATCAGCGCGGCGATGCCCGCCGCGCTCACGAAAGCGACGTTGAACAGCACGTCGTAGAGGGAGAAGACCCGCCCCCGGTAGGCGTCGTCGACGGTCGTCTGCACCACTGTGTCCGTCGCGATCTTGGTTCCCTGGGTGATGAGTCCGAGGACGAAGGCAGCGACGAGGAAGGGGGCCGGGTCGAAGAACAGGCCGAGTGCCGGGACCAGAACGGCGGCGAGCCCGGCGCACAGGGTCATCCAACCGAAGGGGCCCAGTCGTCCCACGGCCCAGGGGGAGAGGAGGGCGGCCGCGAAGAACCCGGCCCCCGAAGCGGCGACGGCGATCCCCAGGAGGCCGAGACCCTCGGACTCCGTGGTGCTCCAGGCGTAGCGGCTCAGCATCAGCACGGTGACGAGCAGAGCGCCGTAGCAGAAGCGCATCAGGCCCACCGCGGCCAAGGCCCTGGCGGCCGGCCTTCGCTCGGCCAGGTGCCGCAGCCCCTCGACCAGTCCTCGGGCCGTGGAGGCCAGGGCCGTGGAGAGACGCTGCGGAGCGACCTCCTGATCGGGGCCGAGGAGGCCGCGGGGCATCCGCAGGGAGGCGAGGGCGGACAGGAGGTAGAGCGCGGCCCCGAAGGCCACCACGGCCGCGTCGGAGTCGCCGGCGATCAGCCGGACACCGAAGGCCAGACCACCCCCGAGGGTCGCCGCCAGCGTGCCGGCCGTGGGTGAGAGCGAGTTCGCCACGACCAGCCGTTCCTCGTCGACGACGCGTGGGAGTGCGGCCGAGAGCCCCGCGAGCACGAAGCGGTTGACCGCCGTGACGGAGAGCGCGGAGGCGTAGAAGAACCAGTCGGGGACGGAAGCGACGACGAGCACGGCGGTCCCGCAGGCGAGCAGGGCCCGCAGGAGGTTTCCGTACAGAAAGACCTGGCGGCGCTGCCAGCGGTCGAGGAAAACCCCGGCGAAGGGGCCGACGAACGAGTACGGGAGCAGGAGCACGGCCATGGCGGAGGCGATGGCGGTGGGCGAGGTCTGCTTCTCGGGGGAGAAGACGACGTACGTGGCCAGTGCCACCTGGTAGACACCGTCGGCGCACTGGGAGAGCAGCCGGACGGCGAGCAGGCGGCGGAAGTTCGTCAGGCGCAGGAGTACGCGCAGATCACGTACGACGGACATGGCAGCAAGACTCACATACGAAGAGGGCCCCCGGGCAGCGCCGCGGGGACCCTCTTCGACAAGCGTGCGGCGCTTAGCGCTCGACCTCACCCTTGATGAACTTCTCGACGTTGGCCAGGGCCTCGTCGTCGAAGTACTGGACCGGCGGGCTCTTCATGAAGTAGCTCGACGCGGAGAGGATGGGGCCGCCGATGCCGCGGTCCTTGGCGATCTTCGCGGCGCGCAGGGCGTCGATGATGACACCTGCGGAGTTCGGGGAGTCCCACACCTCGAGCTTGTACTCGAGGTTCAGCGGAACGTCACCGAAGGCGCGGCCCTCAAGGCGCACGTACGCCCACTTGCGGTCGTCCAGCCAGGCCACGTAGTCCGACGGGCCGATGTGGACGTTCTTCTCGCCCAGCTCGCGGTCCGGGATCTGCGAGGTGACGGCCTGCGTCTTCGAGATCTTCTTGGACTCGAGGCGGTCGCGCTCGAGCATGTTCTTGAAGTCCATGTTGCCGCCGACGTTGAGCTGCATGGTGCGCTCAAGACGGACACCGCGGTCCTCGAACAGCTTCGCCATCACGCGGTGCGTGATGGTCGCGCCGACCTGCGACTTGATGTCGTCGCCGACGATCGGGACGCCCGCCTCGGTGAACTTGTCCGCCCACTCCTTGGTGCCGGCGATGAAGACCGGGAGAGCGTTGACGAACGCGACCTTGGCGTCGATGGCGCACTGCGCGTAGAACTTCGCAGCGGCCTCGGAGCCCACGGGCAGGTAGCAGACGAGAACGTCGACCTGGCGGTCCTTGAGGATCTGGACGACGTCGACCGGCTCCTCGGCGGACTCCTCGATGGTCATGCGGTAGTACTTACCGAGACCGTCGAGCGTGTGACCACGCTGAACCGTGACGCCCGCGTTCGGGACGTCGCAGATCTTGATGGTGTTGTTCTCGCTGGCGCCGATGGCGTCGGAGAGGTCGAGGCCGACCTTCTTCGCGTCGACGTCGAAGGCGGCGACGAACTCGACGTCACCGACGTGGTAGTCGCCGAACTGGACGTGCATCAGGCCGGGCACCTTGGCCGCCGGGTCGGCGTCCTTGTAGTACTCGACGCCCTGGACCAGCGAGGCGGCGCAGTTGCCCACGCCGACGATGGCTACGCGAACCGAACCCATTTCCGGTTGCTCCCTGTTGTGATCGTGGAAGCCCTGCTGTGAGCAGGGTTTCACTTGGCGGTGTCGTCGGACGGATCCGGCCGGGTACTGCCCCCGTGCCGGGGCAGGCCGCCCGTTTCTCCAGAATCGTTGTCGTGCTGAGCGGAGGTGTCGGGGCCGGATCGCTGATCCCGCCCCGCCCGCTCGCTCTCGATGAGCTCGTTCAGCCAGCGCACCTCGCGCTCCACGGACTCCATACCGTGGCGCTGCAGCTCGAGCGTGTAGTCGTCGAGTCGCTCGCGGGTCCGGGCCAGGGAGGCGCGCATCTTCTCCAGACGCTCCTCCAGCCGGCTGCGGCGGCCTTCGAGCACCCGCATCCGTACTTCGCGTTCGGTCTGGCCGAAGAAGGCGAAGCGGGCGGCGAAGTGCTCGTCCTCCCAGGCGTCGGGGCCGGTGTGGGTGAGGAGCTCCTCGAAGTGCTCCTTACCTTCCGGTGTCAACCGGTAGACGATCTTGGCCCGGCGTCCTGCGAGTGAAGCGGCGAGAGCCTCCTCGGGGGCGCTTCCCGGTTCCTCGATCAACCAGCCGTTGGTGACCAGCGTCTTGAGGCAGGGATACAGCGTCCCGTAGCTGAAGGCACGGAAGACCCCCAGCGAGGTGTTGAGGCGCTTCCGCAGCTCGTACCCGTGCATCGGGGCCTCGCGGAGCAGGCCGAGAACGGCGAACTCGAGGATGCCTGAGCGCCTGCTCATCCGTCGCCTCCTCCGCTTCTCGGGACCCCTATGCCGTGCTGATGTATCGACTCGATACATCAGCACGATAGAACGGCCTCTCTGTCTCGACAAGTGGGACCGCCGTGACCGGCGTCACATCGTCAATTCATAGCGATCGACTTGCCTGATTTGGGGTGAACTCCGGCCCTACGTGGGTTTTGGCCGTGCGTAGTCTGTGCGGCATGCAGACCACCGGGAACCAAGCGATGCCGCGGGGCGTCAGTGCTGCGGGTGACCGGCTGCGGTACGGAGGGGCCTCCGATGGGCTTCCGTCCGTGCGCATTTCGGGGGGACCGGAACTCAACTGCCGCTTCCAGGCGTACGCGCCTGCCCGAGGAGTAGTCGTTCGATGAGCGAGCATCGTCGCAGAATGTCGCCGCAGGAACCGCCGGCAGGTGGTCGCGCGGCGGTACGACGCGCTGCCCAGCAGCCGGTGGGCCGCAGGTCGGTCCCGGCACAGGATGCCGGTAGGGGAGCCCCTTCGGCCTCGTACGGGCCGCCCTCTTCCCATGGGGAGGAGCAGCGCCCCTACGGCGGTCGAGCGGAGGCCCGGCGGGCCGCCCAGCGCGGCAGCCGTCGACGGGGTGCCGAAGCCGGCCCCGGTGGTCCCGGTGATCCAGCCGGTCCTGGCGGAGGACGGCGTGGTGGTGGCGGCGGCGGTGGCGGTCGCGGCAGTGGTCCGGGGCGCGGCTCCGGCGGTCGTCCGCCGGGCAAGAAGCGGATCATCGACTACCCGCGCTACGACAAGTACGGCTGGCGTCGCTGGCTGCCCTCGTGGAAGCTCGTGACGGGCACGTTCCTGGTGTTCGTCGGCGTGCTGATGGGCGGCGCGGTCTTCGCGTACTCCAACGTGGTCGTCCCGAAGGAAGACGCGACCGCGACGTCGCAGAACAACATCTACTACTGGAAAGACGGCTCGCGCATGGTCGCGACCGGCAGCGGCACCAACCGCCAGATCGTCGGCATCGAGCAGATCCCGAGGGTCATGCAGGAGGCCGTGGTCTCGGCCGAGAACAAGACCTTCTGGACCGACTCGGGCATCGACCCGATGGGTATCGGCCGCGCCGTGTGGAACATGGCCAAGGGCGGCGAGACCCAGGGCGGTTCGACGATCACCCAGCAGTACGTGAAGAACAACCGCCTCAACGACCAGTCGCAGACCGTCACCCGGAAGGTGAAGGAACTCTTCATCTCCATGAAGGTCGGCAACGAGTACGAGAAGCCCGTCATCATGGCGGGCTATCTGAACACCGCGTACTACGGGCGCGGCGCCTACGGCATTCAGGCGGCTTCTCGCGCGTACTTCAACAAGGACGCCAAGCGCCTCAACGCCAGTGAGTCGGCGCTGCTCGCCGCCGTCCTGAAGGGCGCGACGTACTACGACCCCGCCGGCTATCCCGAGATCGACCCCGAGGCCACGCCCCAGAAGAACCTCGTCAGGGCCACCGAGCGGTGGAGCTGGATCCTCGACGAGATGGTCAAGGACAAGAAGATCACCGCCGAGGAGCGCGCCAAGTACACGACCTTCCCCAAGGTCCAGAAGCGCAAGCAGGACGCGGCGCTGTCCGGCCAGATCGGCTACCTCGTCAGCACGGCCAAGGCGAACTTCATCAACAACAACACCGAGGGCATCGGCACCAAGGAGCTGGAGCGCGGCGGCTACGAGATCTACACCACCTTCGAGAAGAAGAAGGTGGACGAGCTCGAGAAGGCGGTCAAGAAGGTCTACGACGAGAACATCGACCCGGAGAAGCGGCCGACGAAGGACACCAACGTCCAGTTCGGTGGCGCCTCCGTCGACGTGAAGACCGGCGAGCTCGTCGCGATCTACGGCGGCCAGGACGCCACCAAGCACTTCACCAACAACGCCGACACGACCGGTGCCCAGGTCGGATCGACCTTCAAGCCCTTCGTGCTGGCCGCCGCGATGAAGGACGGCGTCCGGGACCCGGAGCTCGGTGCGGTCCAGGACGCGTCCTCCCGCACGATCGTGGACCCGGACAAGAGCCGTTACTCCGGCAAGAACAAGCTGAAGATCCGGGACTACAGGGGCGAGATCTGGGAGAACGAGAAGGGCGACGAGTGGCTCCAGACCAATGACGGCGACCAGAGCTACGGCCCCATGACCCTTCGCCGGGCCATGATCAAGTCGGCCAACTCGCCGTACGTGCAGCTCGGCATGGACATCGGCATCGACAAGGTCCGCGAGGCCGCCGTCCTCGCCGGCCTTCGCGAGGACTCCCTGGTCAAGGGCGAGGTGCCCTCCTTCTCCCTCGGTATCTCCAGCCCGAGCGCGATCCGGATGGCCGGCGCCTACGCCACCTTCGCCAACAACGGTGAGCGGAACGAGCCGTTCTCGGTGACGAAGGTGGTCGAGGGCGGCAAGACCATCTACACCCACAAGGCCAAGCCCGAGACGGCCTTCTCGTCGGCCATCGCCAGCAACGTCACCGACGTCCTCCGGGACGTCGTGGAGGACCCCGAGGGCACCGGTAACAACGCCGCGATCCCGGGCCGCGCCGTGGCCGGCAAGACCGGTACGACCGACGGCAACCGGTCGGCCTGGTTCGTGGGCTACACCGCGCAGCTGTCGACCGCCATCGACATGTACCGGTACGACGACGACGAGACGAAGAAGAACCGCGAGTTCGAGAAGATGTACGGCACCGGTGGCAAGGACACAATCCACGGTTCGTCGTTCCCCTCGCAGATCTGGAACGACTACATGACGGAAGCCGTCGCGGGCATGCCGGACGTGAAGTTCCCCGAGCCCGAGAAGCTGGAGGACGCCAAGGCGGTCTTCGGCGGTGGCGCCACCAGCCCGACGCCGACGCCGTCGGCCACCCCGACGCCCACCGAGACCTCGGCGACGCCGACGACGGCGCCTGCGACGACTCCCCCGGCCACCGCGACGACGACTGCCCCGGCCCAGAGGCCGTCGAAGCCGGGCAAGCCGACCTGCAGCGTCTGGGACTTCGACTGCAACAACCCCGGTGGCGGCCCGGGCGGCAGTACGGGTGAACCGACGACCGCGCCGCCGACCACGTCGGACGCGCCGACGCCGACCGGCTCGGCGACAACGGGGAACCCGGACACCGGGAACGGCAAACCCGGTGGCGTGGAGGGGGCCTGGACCCCCTGATCCAGGCCGCGCCCTAACCGGGGCAGCGCACGCGGCGAGGGCCGTCGCGTCCGTCCGTACCTTCCGTACGGACCGGACGCGGCGGCCCTCGCCGTTTTGCCAGGGACGTACGGCAGGATGTCCCCCATGCCGAGCCTCCAGAAGACGCGCGAGCCGCAGGACCGGCCGCAGGGCCCGCCGGCGGTCATCCCCACCCACCGGGACGAGGTGGCCGCCGCGGGCAGCGAGCTGATCGGCGGTCCCTTCGGCCGCCGTGCCCAGATCGGCGGCGGCCAGTTCACGCCGGTGCGGGTGATCGCCCTCGTGGCCATCGGGATGTTCGCGCTCGGCATGGTGCAGAAACTGCCCTGCTACAACTGGGCCTGGTTCCGGGGCACCACCTCGCAGTACACCCACGCCTGTTACTCGGACATCCCGCACCTCTTCTCCGGGCGCGGGTTCGCCGACGGCCTGGTCCCCTACTTCGACCGGCTGAGCGGCGACATACCGTTTCTGGAGTACCCGGTCCTGACGGGCCTGTTCATGGAGGTCGCGGCCTGGGTGACACCCGGCAGCGGCACCATGGACCACCGCGAGCAGACGTTCTGGATGGTCAACGCGGGCATGCTGATGGTCTGCGCCGCCGTCCTCGCGGTCTGTGTGGCGCGGACGCACCGGCGCCGCCCCTGGGACGGCCTGCTGGTCGCCCTGGCCCCCTCCGTCGCGCTCACCGCCACGATCAACTGGGACATACTGGCCGTCGCGCTGACCTCCGCCGCGGTCCTCCTGTGGTCGCGCGGCCGGCCGCTCGGCTTCGGCATCCTGCTCGGCCTCGCCACGGCCGCGAAGTTCTACCCGATACTGCTCCTCGTCCCGCTGCTGCTGCTCTGCTGGCGCGCGGGGAAGTGGCGGGAGTACGGGACGGCCGTGCTCGGCGCGGTCAGCGCGTGGCTGGTCGTGAACCTGCCCGTGATGCTGATGGCCCCCGAGGGGTGGAAGCAGTTCTACCTCTTCAGCCGTGACCGGAACGTCGACTTCGGTTCGGTCTGGCTGCTGATCAGCCAGCGGGCGGGCATCTCGATCACGCCGGACAAGGCCAACCTGTACGCGCTGATGCTCATGGTGGTCGCGGTGGTCGCCCTCGGGTTCCTGGCGTTCAACGCTCCCCGCAGGCCCCGCTTCGTCCAGCTGGCCTTCCTGGTCGTCGCCGCGTTCGTCCTGACCAACAAGGTCTACTCACCGCAGTACGTGCTGTGGCTCGTCCCGCTCGCGGCCCTCGCCCGGCCGCGCTGGCGCGACTTCCTGATCTGGCAGGCGTGCGAGGTCATGTACTTCCTGGGGATCTGGATGTACCTGGCGTTCATGAACAGCGGGAACAAGCAGGGCCTGCCGGTCGACGGCTACCAGTTCGCGATCGTGCTGCACCTGGCCGGCACGCTGTACCTGTGCGCCGTGGTCGTACGCGACATCCTCATGCCCGAGAAGGACCCGGTCCGGCAGGACGGCTCGGACGACCCCTCGGGGGGCGTCCTGGACGGCGCCGAGGACGTCTTCGTCACGGGCCGGGCGGCACACCCGGCCCGGCACGCCGCGCCGGCGGCGGTGGGGCCGCGGGTGGAGTGGGGTACGCCCGCGGGCGTGGAACAGGGCGTGGAACAGGGCGTGGAACAGGGCGTGGAACAGGGCGTGGAACAGGGCGAGGACGGGGAACAGGACGAGGACGGGGAACAGGGCGAGGACGGGGAACGAGACACCCCCGGAGAGCAGGGCTCCCGGGGGTGAACGTGGTCGACCGGGTCAGCGCTCCACGATCCGGTCGAACTGCGTGGTGGTGTGGCGCAGATGCGCCACCAGCTCGTCGCCGACGTGGGGTTCCTGCGCGTCGGAAGGCACGAACAGGATCGACACCTGCATGTGCGGCGGCTCGGCGAACCAGCGCTGCTTGCCCGCCCAGACGAACGGCGACAGGTTGCGGTTGACCGTGGCCAGACCGGCCCGCGCGACACCCTTGGCGCGCGGCATCACGCCGTGCATCGCCTTGGGGGCCTCCAGGCCCACGCCGTGCGAGGTGCCGCCGGCGACGACGACCAGCCATCCGTCCGACGCGGCCTTCTGCTGGCGGTAGCCGAACCGGTCCCCCTTGGCGACCCGGGTCACGTCGAGGACGGCGCCCCGGTACTCGGTGGCCTCGTGGTCGCCCAGCCAGAGCCGGGTCCCGATCCGCGCCCGGAAGCGGGTCTGCGGGAACTGCTGCTGGAGCCGGGCCTGTTCCGCGGCCCGCAGGTGGCTCACGAACATGGTGTGCAGCGGCAGACGGGCCGTCCGCAGCCGGTCCATCCAGCCGATGACCTCCTCGACGGCGTCGGTGCCGTCCGGGCGGTCCAGCGGGAGGTGGAGAGCGAAGCCCTCGAGCCGCACGTCCTCGATGGCGGAGTGCAGCTGGTGGAGCTCCTCCTCGTGGACGCCGTGCCGCTTCATCGAGCTCATGCACTCGATCACGACGCGGGCACCCACCAGGGCGTGGACGCCGTCGACGGACGAGACGGAGCGGATGACCCGGTCGGGCAGCGGAACCGGTTCCTCACCCCGGCGGAAGGGGGTGAGGACCAGCAGGTCGCCGCTGAACCAGTCCTTGATGCGCGCGGCTTCGTAGGTGGTGCCGACCGCGAGCATGTCGGCGCCGAAGCGGGCGGCCTCGTCGGCGAGGCGCTCGTGCCCGAAGCCGTAGCCGTTGCCCTTGCAGACCGGGATCAGACCGGGGAACTGGTCGATGACCGTCTTCTGGTGCGCGCGCCAGCGAGCGGTGTCGACGTAGAGGGAGAGCGCCATGGCCGGCCCGGAACCTTTCTGGTGGCAGCGGTGTATCAAAGATATGTACGAGACTACGGAACCGTCGCCGAAGCGACGCCGCTCAGCGGCGCGACATGTAGATGTCGAGCGCCTTGTGCAGCAGCTTGTTCAGCGGGAAGTCCCACTCGCCGACGTACTCGACGGCCTCGCCGCCCGTGCCCACCTTGAACTGGATGAGCCCGAAGAGGTGGTCCGTCTCGTCGAGCGAGTCAGAGATGCCCCGCAGGTCGTAGACGGTCGCGCCCATCGCGTAGGCGTCGCGCAGCATCCGCCACTGCATCGCGTTCGAAGGCCTGACCTCGCGGCCGATGTTGTCGGAGGCGCCGTAGGAGTACCAGACGTGCCCACCGACGACGAGCATGGTCGCGGCGGACAGGTTCACGCCGTCGTGACGCGCGAAGTAGAGCCGCATGCGGTTGGGGTCCTCGTTGTTGAGGACGGTCCACATGCGCTGGAAGTACGAGAGCGGGCGCGGCCGGAAGTGGTCGCGGACGGCCGTGATCTCGTAGAGCCGCTGCCACTCGGCCAGGTCCTCGTAGCCGCCCTGGACGACCTCGACGCCGGCCTTCTCGGCCTTCTTGATGTTGCGGCGCCACAGCTGGTTGAAGCCCTTGAGGACGTCGTCGAGCGAGCGGTTCGCGAGGGGGACCTGGAAGACGTACCGGGGCTGGACGTCGCCGAAGCCGGCGCCGCCGTCCTCGGCCTGCTGCCAGCCCATCTTCCGCAGCCGGTCCGCGACTTCGAAGGCACGCGGCTCGATGTGAGTCGCCTCGACGTCCTTGAGGCGCTTCACGTCCGGGTCCTGGATGCCGGACTTGATGGCGGCGGCGTCCCAGCGGCGGATGACGACCGGCGGGCCCATCTTCACCGAGAAGGCGCCCTGCTGCTTGAGGTGCGCCAGCATCGGCTGCAGCCAGTCGTCGAGGTTGGGCGCGTGCCAGTTGATGACCGGGCCCTCGGGCAGATAGGCGAGGTAGCGCTTGATCTTCGGGAGCTGGCGGTAGAGCACCAGGCCGGCGCCGACGAGCTCGCCGTTCTTGTCGAACCAACCGAGGTTCTCCGAGCGCCACTCGGTCTTCACGTCAGCCCACGCCGGGACCTGGCAGTGGCTCGCGGCGGGCTGGCTCTGGATGAATCCCAGATGCTGCTCGCGGCTGATGGTCCTCAGGGTCAGGCTCATGCGGGGCGCTCCTCGGCAGGTGTGTCCCCATCGGTCAGGGGCTCCGGCTCTCGCGCCGAAGCCTACTGTGACCGGGGAGCGCCCCGAATGGGCGTGTGTGCCCCGACGCGCCGCCGGACTCAGCTGATGACCCCGCCGAAGAGACCGCCGTGGGCCATGCCGAGATAGAAGCCCACCGCCGCCGCGCCGAGTCCGACGATCAGCGCGAAGCGCTCGCGGGTCGTCACGGAGATGAACTGTCCGTAGGCCCCGGTCAGGATGCCGATCAGCCCCGCCCACGAACTCAGCAGATGGAGGCTGTGGAACTGGGCGGTGACGAAGGCGAGGACTCCCAGCGCCAGCGTCACGCCGACGAGCGTGTCCTGGAGGGGGTGGGGCTTGCCGTCGGTCGCGAAGAGGGAGTGGCCGGGGTCGGGTCGCATTGCCTGTGCCATGAGGGCACCTCCTGGCGTGCCTGCCGGACGGCGGCGCATCTTAGCGCCGCCGACATCCGTTGTGTACAGATTGCGTCCCCTCACCGGTGAATTTCAACCGCAGGCCGATGTGCGGGTACTCTGTACGGTCTGCACCGGTGTCTGCCCAGGTCCGTCCTGGATCCCGACGGTGCCCCTCGCTCGTCGAGGGGGATTGTCAGTGGCGGCGGATACCGTTGCTTACGCATCACGACCCTCCTGCCACGGAACGACCGTGGCCGCTGAGTCCAAAGGAGGTGGGTTCCACATGCGTCACTACGAGGTGATGGTCATCCTCGACCCCGATCTGGAGGAGCGCGCTGTCGCTCCCCTGATCGAGAACTTCCTCTCCGTCGTCCGTGAGGGCAACGGAAAGGTCGAGAAGGTCGACACCTGGGGCCGTCGTCGTCTCTCGTACGAGATCAAGAAGAAGCCCGAGGGCATCTACTCGGTCATCGACCTGCAGGCCGAGCCTGCGGTCGTCAAGGAGCTCGACCGCCAGATGAACCTGAACGAGTCGGTCCTCCGGACCAAGGTCCTCCGCCCCGAGACCCACTGAGCTTCTAGCTCAGAGGTCATCGGGTTCGAGTAGCTACAAGCAGCCAGAAGCAATCCCGCCGAGAGGTTCCCCCATGGCAGGCGAGACCGTCATCACGGTCGTCGGCAATCTTGTCGACGACCCCGAGCTGCGCTTCACCCCGTCCGGTGCGGCGGTCGCGAAGTTCCGTATCGCGTCCACCCCCCGCACCTTCGACCGTCAGACCAACGAGTGGAAGGACGGCGAGAGCCTCTTCCTCACCTGCTCGGTCTGGCGTCAGGCGGCGGAGAACGTCGCCGAGTCGCTTCAGCGAGGCATGCGCGTTGTCGTGCAGGGCCGGCTGAAGCAGCGGTCCTATGAGGACCGTGAGGGCGTCAAGCGCACGGTCTACGAGCTGGACGTCGAGGAAGTCGGCCCCAGCCTCAAGAACGCCACGGCCAAGGTCACCAAGACCACCGGTCGCGGTGGCCAGGGCGGTCAGGGCGGCTACGGCGGCGGTGGCCAGCAGCAGGGCGGCGGCAGCTGGGGTGGAAACTCCGGCGGCGGTGTCCCGCAGGGTGGCGGCGGTGCTCCCGCCGACGACCCGTGGGCGACCGGTGCTCCTTCTGGCGGTTCCGGCGGTTCCGGCGGCCAGCAGGGCGGCGGAGGCGGTGGCTGGGGTGGAAGCTCCGGCGGCGGCTACTCGGACGAGCCTCCCTTCTAGGGCCTGCGCCCTCGAAGCAGCTCGTATCCCCACTTCTTGATCACACAGGAGAAACACCATGGCGAAGCCGCCTGTGCGCAAGCCTAAGAAGAAGGTCTGCGCTTTCTGCAAGGACAAGACCCAGTACGTGGACTACAAGGACACGAACATGCTGCGGAAGTTCATTTCCGACCGCGGCAAGATCCGTGCCCGCCGCGTCACCGGCAACTGCACGCAGCACCAGCGTGACGTCGCCACGGCCGTCAAGAACAGCCGTGAGATGGCGCTGCTGCCCTACACGTCCACCGCGCGATAAGGAAAGGGTGACCGAAAAATGAAGATCATCCTGACCCACGAGGTCTCTGGCCTCGGCGCCGCCGGCGACGTCGTCGACGTCAAGGACGGCTACGCTCGCAACTACCTGGTCCCGCGTGGTTTCGCGATCCGCTGGACCAAGGGTGGCGAGAAGGACGTGGCACAGATCCGCCGCGCCCGCAAGATCCACGAGATCGCGACCATCGAGCAGGCCAACGAGATCAAGGCCAAGCTCGAGGGCACGAAGGTGCGCCTGGCCGTTCGCTCCGGCGACGCCGGCCGTCTCTTCGGCTCCGTGACCCCGGCCGACATCGCCTCGGCGATCAAGACCGCGGGTGGCCCCGACGTCGACAAGCGTCGCGTCGAGCTCGGTTCGCCGATCAAGACCCTGGGCTCGCACCAGGTCTCCGTGCGTCTGCACCCCGAGGTTGCCGCGAAGCTCGGCGTCGAGGTCGTCGCCGCGTAACGCTGCCCTTGGCAGTCTGCGCTCAGCAGTGAGGAAGGGCCGCACCCCTCGGGGTGCGGCCCTTCCGCCGTTTCACGTGAAACGGTCGGCGTGAACAGCCGGCGTGAACCGTTCAGCGCGTAGCGCCCGTGACGATCCAGCGGCCCGAGCGCGAGCGGAGCCAGAGCGTCACCATCCGGACCGTCATCATCAGGGTCATCGCCCACCAGAGGGCGGTCAGCCCACCACCGAGCACGGGAACCAGCAGGGCGACCGGCGCGAAGACCGCGAGGGTCAGCAGCATGGCCCAGGCCAGATAGGGGCCGTCGCCCGCGCCCATGAGGACGCCGTCGAGGACGAAGACCACCCCGGAGATCGGCTGGGACAGCGCGACCACCAGCAGGGCGGGCAGCAGGGTGTCCTGGACGGTGGCGTCGCTGGTGAAGAGCGGGACGAACAGGGGGCGGGCGACGATGAGCAGCGCGCCGAGCACCACTCCGGAGAGCACACCCCACTGGACCATGCGGCGGCAGACCTGGCGTGCTCCCTCGGAGTCGTCGGCGCCCAGATAGCGCCCGATGATGGCCTGGCCCGCGATGGCGATCGCGTCGAGGGCGAAGGCCATCAGACTCCACAGGGACAGGATGATCTGGTGGGCGGCGACCTCGGCGTCACCCATCCGGGCTGCGACGGCCGTGGCGATCAACAGGACCGCGCGGAGCGAGAGCGTACGGACGAGAAGCGGGACACCGGCCTGGGCGGAGGCGCGGATGCCGGCCGCGTCGGGGCGGAGGGAGGCGCCGTGGCGCCGGGCGCCCCGAACGACCACGAAGAGGTAGGCGACGGCCATGCCGCACTGGGCGATGACCGTGCCCCAGGCCGAGCCGGCGATCCCCAGGCCGGCGCCGTAGACCAGTCCGACGTTGAGCGCTCCGTTGACGGCGAAGCCGCCGATGGCCACGTAGAGCGGTGTACGGGTGTCCTGGAGGCCGCGCAGGACGCCGGTGGCGGCCAGGACGACCAGCATGGCGGGGATGCCGAAGCTGGAGATCCGCAGATAGGTCACGGCGTAGGGGGCGGCGGTGTCGGAGGCGCCGAAGAGGCCGACGAGCCAGGGTGCTGTGGGCAGGGTCAGGGCGACGACGGCGACTCCGAGGAGGAGCGCGAGCCAGATGCCGTCCATGCCCTGCCGGATGGCGGCCCGGAGGTCGCCCGCTCCGACGCGTCGGGCGACGGCCGCCGTCGTCGCATAGGCGAGGAAGACGAAGACGCTGACGGCGGTGGACAGCAGGGCGGCGGCGATCGCGAGCCCCGCGAGCTGGGGGGTACCCAGGTGGCCGACGATGGCGCTGTCGACCATGAGGAAGAGCGGCTCGGCGACGAGAGCACCGAAGGCCGGCAGGGCGAGGGAGACGATCTCGCGGTCGTGCTGTCGGCGGACGGCCTTGGAGGTCTCGGGGGCCTGGATCATGGGGTCAATCTAATCTTCCACAGGTAAGCGATGCAATGGATGAGAGACCATTACTTTGTGATGGTGCGGGGCTTCGGGTGTGGGCCGTTTGTTCTGATCTTGCTCCGGGTGGAAAACTTTTTCTCCCCCACAGGTGGTGGATGGAAAAAGGGCAGGTCAGATGGGTGGGGGTGGGGGTGCTATGAGTTTGTCCACATGGCTGTCCCCCGCTCCGTGCACAGGATCCGGGGAGTTCTCCACAGCATCTGGGCGTTCACCCACAGGCCCTGTGGATAACCAGATTGGCTGACGCCCCTCGCGGGCCTACCGTGGACCGGCACCCGACGCGCCGACAGCGGTCGCGAAGCCACTTGTTGATGAAGGCCGTGGCATAGGAAAGAGTGGCACGGCGAGGTCCGCGGAGCGGACGGGAGGAGGTGGCTTGGTGAGCATTGCCGAGCCCATGGACGACCCCTGGGCCGACAGCGGACCGAGCGACCGGCTGCCCACCCGTGGCCGAGGCGAAGGGCGCGGCCGGGGCCGCGGGCGCGACGACCAGCACGAGCGCGGCACCGACGGCCCCTGGGACGGAGGGCTCTCCGGCTTCGAGCGCGTCCCCCCGCAGGACCTCGACGCCGAGCAGTCCGTCCTCGGCGGCATGCTGCTCTCCAAGGACGCCATCGCGGACGTCGTGGAGATCATCAAGGGCAACGACTTCTACAAGCCGGCCCACGAGACCGTCTACTCCGCGATCCTCGACCTCTACGCCAAGGGCGAGCCGGCCGACCCCATCACGGTCGGCGCCGAGCTCACCAAGCGCGGCGAGATCACCCGCGTCGGCGGCGCCTCCTACCTCCACACCCTGGTCCAGTCGGTACCGACCGCGGCCAACGCCTCGTACTACGCCGAGATCGTCCACGAGCGCGCCGTCCTGCGCCGCCTCGTGGAGGCCGGCACCAAGATCACGCAGATGGGCTACGCGGCCGACGGAGACGTCGACGAGATCGTGAACTCGGCCCAGGCCGAGATCTACGCCGTCACCGAGCAGCGCACCACCGAGGACTACCTGCCGCTCGGCGACATCATGGAGGGGGCCCTCGACGAGATCGAGGCGATCGGCTCCCGCAGCGGTGAGATGACGGGTGTGCCGACCGGTTTCAGCGACCTCGACTCGCTCACCAACGGACTGCACCCCGGCCAGATGATCATCATCGCGGCCCGTCCCGCCATGGGTAAGTCGACCCTCGCCCTGGACTTCGCCCGGGCGGCGTCCATCAAGAACAACCTGCCCAGCGTCATCTTCTCCCTCGAAATGGGCCGCAACGAGATCGCGATGCGACTGCTCTCGGCGGAGGCCCGGGTCGCGCTCCACCACATGCGCTCCGGAACGATGACCGACGAGGACTGGACGCGCCTCGCCCGCCGTATGCCCGACGTCTCCCAGGCGCCCCTGTACATCGACGACTCCCCGAACCTCTCGATGATGGAGATCCGGGCGAAGTGCCGCCGGCTCAAGCAGCGCAACGGCCTCAAGCTCGTGATCATCGACTACCTGCAGCTGATGCAGTCGGGTGGCTCCAAGCGGCAGGAGAGCCGCCAGCAGGAGGTCTCCGACATGTCGCGAAACCTCAAGCTCCTCGCCAAGGAGCTGGAGCTGCCCGTGATCGCGCTCTCCCAGCTGAACCGTGGCCCCGAGCAGCGCACCGACAAGAAGCCGATGGTCTCCGACCTGCGTGAGTCCGGCTCGATCGAGCAGGACGCCGACATGGTGATCCTGCTGCACCGCGAGGACGCCTACGAGAAGGAGTCGCCGCGGGCCGGCGAGGCGGACATCATCGTGGGCAAGCACCGTAACGGCCCGACGGCCACGATCACCGTGGCCTTCCAGGGCCACTACTCCCGCTTCGTGGACATGGCCCAGACCTGACCCGAGGCCGCGCGCCGGACGGCGCCGCTTTCGCGTCCGGAGCACGCCACTGACAGCGGCCTTCCCGCCTCAGGCGGCGGCGGAGTGGGCGGAGGCGAGGGCGCGTACGCCCGTCAGGCTGTCGGTGTGGGTGGGCGACCAGCCGAGCTCCCGGTCGGCCTTGCTCGCGTCCAGGCGCAGCTGGGAGGCCATGGCCGTGTGGGCCAGGGGAGCCGGCTTGAGCAGCCAGAGCGGGACCCGCAGGGGCTTGGGGGTCCCGAAGACCGCGGCGACCTCCTGGACGTGCCTGCCGAAGGGGAGCGGCGTGCGGTCGGCGATGTTGTACGCCTGGCCCGGGGTGCCGCTCTCCACGGCGAGGACGACGGCCCGTGCCGCGTCGTCGACGTCCACCCAGGAGAGGGCGCGTCCGCGGTCGGCGACCACGGGCAGGGAGCGCTTGCGCAGCAGGGGGAGGACGTCCTTGTCGGTGACCCCGGCGCCGTAGAAGAAGCCGAACCGCAGGCTGATCGCCTCGAGTCCCTCGGCGGTGAAGGCCATGCGCTCCTTGGCGCGCATCGCGCCGACGTGGCGCTCCAGCCAGGCGTTGGTGCCGCGCGGGCCGAAGGGGGTGTTCCGCTCGGTGATGAGGCCTGTGCCGTGGTCGCCGTAGCCGTAGCCGAACATCATCGACTCGACCACGAACCGGCGGGCGCCGGTCGCGCGGGCGGCGGCGAGCAGGTTCTCGGTGCCCCGGGTCCGCAGGGCGTTGGTCGGCACCATGCTCTGGTGGCGTGCCAGCGACTCGCCCTTGAGGGCGGTCGCCGCGTGGACGACGACGTCGAACTCGAGGCCGTCCACGGCTCTGAGGACGGCGTCGGCGTCCAGGAGGTCGGCACGTAGCGTGTTCGTGGCGCCCCGACCGAGTCCCGCGACCTCGTGCCCGGCGGCGGTCAGCTGTCGCGTGGCGCTCCGGCCCAGTGCGCCGCTCGCTCCTGCCAGCAGAACCTTCATGTCCGTGCTCCCTTGCGATCCGATCCGGTGATGTTCATGGGACGGATCGGGAAGCTTCGTATGTGACATCACGTTGGATGTGATCTATGACGACATCTTTCGAAGCCTTGTTGCCCGGTACCGAGAGGGCCCTGCTGCACCGTGTGGCGGTCGCCCAGTCCGAGGGGCGTTCCCCCTCCTTCGTCGGGGCGGTGGTCCGTGACGGAGAGCTGGTCTGGAGCGGTTCGCGCAGCTGCGTGGACGGGCACGCGCCGGACGCCGACACACAGTTCAGGATCGGCTCCCTCACCAAGGTGTTCACCGCCGTCCTGGTGATGCGGCTGCGGGACGAGGGGCTGCTCTCCCTCGACGATCCACTGGAGCGTCATCTCAAGGGCACGGGCGTCGGCGAGGTGACGATCGCTCAGCTCCTGAGTCACGGCGCCGGTCTCGCAGCCGAGACACCCGGCCAGTGGTGGGAGCGGTCCTCCGCCGCGCTGCGTCCGGAGCTCTCGGACGTCCTGGGGAAGCAGCCCTCCCTCCGGTCCCCCGGGCGCGGCTTCCACTACTCCAACCCCGGCTACACGCTGCTCGGTTCACTCATCGAGGAGGTGCGGGGGGTCTCCTGGGCGGAGGCGCTGCGGAGCGAGATCCTGGCGCCGTTGGGGATGGCTCGTACGACGCTCGACCCGGTCGCCCCGCACGCGGGCGGCTGGGCGGTGCACCCCTGGGCCGATGTGATGCTGCCCGAGCCGTCCGAGGACCTGGGGCTGATGGCGCCGGCCGGACAGCTGTGGTCGACGGCGGCGGACCTCGGCCGGTTTGCCGCGTTTCTCGCGGCGGGCGACGATCGGGTGCTCGCGGCGGCTTCCGTGGAGGAGATGCGGGCTCCGGCCTCTCCCGCCGGCGAGGGTGACTGGGAGGGCGGCTACGGTCTCGGTCTCCAACTGCTGCGCAGGGACGGCCGGACCCTGATCGGTCACACCGGCTCGCTGCCGGGCTTTGTCGCGTGTCTGTGGGTGAGCGTGGAGGACGGGCTGGCGGGCATCGCCCTCGCCAATGCCACGTCCGGGCCGCTGACCGCTGCCGTGGCGGCCGACCTCGTGCGGATCGTGGCGGATGCCGAGCCGAGGTTCCCGGAGCCGTGGCGCCCCCTTCCGGAGGCCGAGGTCGATGAGGAGCTGCTCTCCCTGACGGGGCCCTGGTACTGGGGCACGTACTCCTACGGGCTCCGGCTCGGGCCCGAGCGGTCCGTGGTGCTCGAGCCGCTGAGGGGAGCCGGACGGCGGGCCCGCTTCCGTGCGCTGCCCGAGGGCGGCTGGGTCGGGCTGAACGGCTACTACGCGGGGGAGGAGCTCCGCGTGGTGCGGCGCCCCGACGGCGGGGTGAGCCACCTCGACCTGGCGTCCTTCGTCTTCACACGAGAGCCGTACGCGCCGGGTGACGCGGTGCCGGGCGGGGTGGACGAGCCGGGCTGGCGCGGCCTCTGAGTCGTTCCGGGGGCTTGCCTGGGGCGCTTGCCTGCGCGCCCTCCACCTCGTGTTTCACGTGAAACAGCGCGCCGGGTCGTCGCCCGGCGCGCTGTCCGCCCGCGGGGTGCTTCAGAGGCTCTTCTTGAAGCCCACGTGGGAGGCCTCGAAGCCGAGCCGTTCGTAGAAGCGGTGGGCGTCGGTGCGGGTGACGTCGGAGGTCAGCTGGACCAGTGCGCAGCCCTGACGGCCGGACTCCTCGACGGCCCACTCGATGAGCTGGGTCCCGAGCCCGCTGCCGCGCTCGTCGGAGTGGACGCGAACGCCCTCGACGATCGACCGGGTGGTGCCCCGACGGGAGAGCCCGGGGATCACCGTCAGCTGGAGTGTCCCGACGACCTTCTCCTCGCGGACCGCCACGACGACGTGCTGATGGGGGTCGTTCACGAGGCGCTCGAAGGCGGCGAGGTACGGGGCGAGGTCGTCGGGCGACTCGCGCTGTGCTCCCAGCGGGTCGTCGGCGAGCATCGCCACGATCGCCGGGACGTCGGTGGCGAGGGCGGGGCGTATGTCAAGATCGCTCATGCCCCGAAGGGTACGCACGCTCCGCTGCCGCCGCCCTCTGCCCTCACCCTCAGTCCTCGAGCTCTGCCCTCGGTCAGGCGGTAACCGCCACGCCCTCCACGACCTGCACCAGCGGGGCCAGCTCGGGGTTCTTCGCGGCTTCGTCGAGAGCTTCGCGCAGCGCGCTGTCGTTGGTGGGACGGGCCTCTTCGAGGAGCTTCAGGCCGGCCTCGGTGACATCGGTGTAGATGCCGCGCCGGTCGGTGGCGCAGAGGTACCGGGTGAGCAGACCGCGGTCCTCGAGCCGGGTGACGAGCCGGGTGGTGGCGCTCTGGCTCAGTACGACGGCGTCGGCGACCTGCTTCATCTGGAGGTGGCCGCCCGGGCCGCTGTGCTGGCGGCTGAGGACGTCGAGGAGCGAGTACTCACGAACGCTCAGACCGTGCCCGGACTCCAGGGCGCGCTCGATGTGGGACTCGATCCTGCCGTGCAGGAGGGAGAGGGCGCACCAGCGCTGGGACAGCGCGGTCAGTGCGGGGTCCGTCGCGGTCATGGGCTCTCCTCGGTCTCTCCTCGGCGCCGGGGCGGCTCAGTGCCAGGGTAGACGATGCGACGCAATAATGCGCGTCTGCAAGTAAATCCGTCACCCCGCCGCGACGGTCAGGGGGGCGAAGCGGCGGCGCCAGTCGCCGGGGAGGTCCGGGAGGGAGCGGACCATCACGGAGGTGTTGGCGATCGAGTCGATGCCGTTCTCCTTCGCCCAGCTCAGCAGCGTCGTGTGGCGCACATCGATGTCGGTGCGCAGCGGCCGGTCGGTGGCGGCGGCCAGGGAGGCGATCAGCGCCTGAGCCGTGGCCGGGTCCTTGGCGATCAGCGGTCCGACGACGTGCGTGTCCATGTTGGGCCACGCCGCCGCGAAGCCGGTGATCTCGCCGTTCTCCTCCGCGACCCGGAGATGGTCCGCGAAGGCCGGCAGCCGCGTGATGATGTGCGTGCGATCGAGGCCGAAGACCTCGTGGTCCAGACGCAGGATCGCCTGGAGGTCCTCCGCGGTCGCCGGGCGGACCGGAACGTCCGGGGCGGGCGTGGTGAAGCTGAATCGTCCGCGCACCATCTCGGCCCGGCTCGTCTCGACGAAGCCCAGCTGCTCGTAGAGGGGCTGACCGTTGGCGGTGGCGTACAGGGTGAGCGGGGTGTCGCCGGCCTCCGCCAGGACGTGCTCCATGAGTCTGCGACCCACGCCTTGGCGTGCGTACGACTCGGCGACGAGCACCATGCCGATCGCGGCGAGCCCCGGGCCGTACGAGGTGACGACGCTGCAGGTGACCAGCCCCGTGCCGGAGGGGTCGTCGATGCCGTAGCCGGTGCCCGCGGTCAGCAGATGGCCCCACTTGTGCTCTTCGCGCAGCCACCCCCTGTTCTCGGAGAGGTCGGCGCAGGCGAGGAGGTCGTCCGCGGTGAGGCGCCGGATGGGGAGTTGAGCGAGAGCGGAGGGGGGAATCGGCATAGCTTTCAGGCTGGCTGAAGCAGTGATCGTCCGTCCACTGGTTTACGAGATCCGGTCGATTACCCGAGGGGGCGTTGATTCTCTCCCTTGGGATGCGGACGATGTTTCACGTGAAACCGAGTGAATCCATGGAATCCCGACACGGCAGGCTGCATCTCTTCGACCTCGACGGCACGCTGATCAGAGGTTCGGCCGCCGCTGTGGAGATCTCCCGGCAGATGGGCCTCGCGGAGGAGATCGCCGTGCTGGAGGAGGGGTTTCTCCGGGGGCTCACTCCGGACGAGTTCGCCGTGCGGGCCCGCGACCTCTGGTCCACACTCACCCTGGAGCAGGTCGCCGCCGCCTTCGAGGGCGCGCCCTGGCTGGCCGGCATCCGTGAGGTCTGGGCCGACATCCGGGCCCGGGGTGAGCGCTGCGCGGTCATCTCCCTCTCGCCCGACTTCTTCGTGGAGCGCCTGCTCGACTGGGGCGTCGACACGGCACACGGTTCGCGCTGGCCCGCCGTCCCCTTCACCGAGCCGATCCATCGACCCGGCATTCTCGACGCGGCGGCGAAGGTGCGGATCGCCCGGGAGCTCTGCACGGAGTACGGGGTGGAATGGGGCGACTGCGTGGCCTACGGGGACTCGATGTCCGATGCCGAGCTCTTCGCGATCGTGCGGGACACCGTGGCCGTGAACGCGGACCATCATCTCGCCGGGATCTCCCGCCACAGCTACACCGGAGGAGATCTGCGCGAGGCCTACGCCTTGGTCCGAAACGGCGCAGCTTAGCGGAAACCCTGCCCTATGACCCGAGAACGCCGCTTTCCGTCCGAAGCGGTGCTCGGAAGCGTCATGCTGCGGGCACGGAAGCCGGCCAGCGCGAGGCGAGGCACATGATGGATGCTCCGACCACCACGACGGACGGGACGGAGGCCCGAATACCCGTAGAGGTCTCCGCTCACGAGGAGTCCTCCGTAGGCGTCTCCCCCGACGCCTTTCTGGTCCGCCGCACCCTGGCGGAGATCGCACCCGTCGCCGACCAGGTGACCTCGTACTTCTACGCCCTGCTCTTCGTCCGGAACCCCGAGCTGCGCGAGATGTTCCCCGCGGCCATGGACACCCAGCGCGACCGGCTTCTGAAGGCCCTCCTGACGGCGGCCGAGCACCTGGACGACGTACCCGTCCTCACCGCGTATCTGGAGAACCTCGGCAAGGGGCACCGCAAGTACGGCACCCGGGCCGCCCACTACCCGGCCGTCGGAGAGGCCCTCATCGGTGCGCTCGTCCGGTACGCCACGGCGAGCTGGGACGAGGAGACCGAGGCGGCCTGGGTCCGTACGTACACGACGATCTCCCAGATCATGATCGACGCGGCGGCGGAGAACGAGGAGCACGCGCCCGCCTGGTGGCAGGCCGAGGTGGTCTCCCACGATCTCCGCACCCCGGACGTCGCCGTCGTCACCCTCCGGCCCGACCAGCCGTATCCCTTCCTGGCGGGGCAGTACACGACGCTGGAGACCCCGTGGTGGCCCCGGATATGGCGCCACTACTCCTTCGCCGCGGCGCCCCGGCCCGACGGGCTGCTCTCCCTCCACGTCAAGGCGGTCCCGGCCGGCTGGGTGTCCAACGCGCTGGTCCACAGGGCGCGCCCCGGGGACGTCCTGCGCCTCGGCCCGCCGGCCGGCTCGATGACGGTCGACCACTCCACCGACACCGGACTGCTCTGTCTGGGCGGCGGCACCGGGATCGCGCCGATCAAGGCCCTGGTCGAGGACGTCGCCGAGCACGGGGACCGGCGTCCGGTCGACGTCTTCTACGGGGCGCGCAGCGGTCACGACCTCTACGACATCGACACGCTGTTGAGGCTCCAGAAGACCTTCCCCTGGCTCTCCGTCCATCCGGTCACCGAGGAACAGGGGCGTCTCCCGGACGCCGTCTGCCGCTACGGATCCTGGGAGGAGCGCGACGCCTACCTCTCGGGCCCGCTCGGCATGGTGCGCCGCGGGGTCGACGCCCTGCGCGGAGCGGGGGTGCCGTCGGACCGGATCCGGCACGACTTCCTGGCGGAGCTCACCACCGCGAGCAGCGAGCTCGTCCCCGTGAGCAGTGATCAGCCCAGGTCAGGAGCGTGCATGGCGCGGACCCCCTCGATGTTGCCGTCGAGATAGTGGCGCAGGGAGAGAGGGACGAGGTGGACGGCGGCGATGCCGACCCGGCTGAACGGCACCCGGACGATCTCGTACTCGCCGACCGGCTCGTCGATCTCGGGGCCGTGCCGCAGGGAGGGATCCATGGAGCCGAGTCGGCACACGAAGAAGTGCTGGACCTTCACCCCGGAGACCCCACCGTCGACGATGTGTTCGACGGTGTCGACGAAGCAGGGCACCACATCGGTGATCTTGGCGCCGAGCTCCTCGTACACCTCGCGGTGCAGGGCCTCGACGACGGTGGCGTCGGAGGGTTCCACACCACCACCGGGCGTGACCCAGTACGGATCCATCCCCGGCTTGGTGCGTTTGATGAGGACGAGATCGTCCCCGTCGAGCAGGATGGCGCGTGCGGTGCGCTTGATCACGGGCCGTTCAGTCATGGGAAGAAAATGGCCCGTACGCGGTGTCCTGAAACTCACCAGCCCCCAGCGGCCCGCAGCAGAGCCTCGTGGGCCCGCGCGATGTGCGACAGCGCGAGGGTGCCGGTCCTGACGGCCAGGAAGTACGTCCGCAGCGGAGGCACCGGAGGGTCGAGCAGCGCCACGAGCCGTCCCTGCTCCAAGGCCTCCTCGCACAGATAGCGCGGCAGGACGGCAAGACCGGCACCCGAGGCGGCGGAGTCCCGTACGGCGCGCAGGTCCGGGGCGATGACGGCCGCGGCCGCCGCCGGCTTGGTCTCGAAGACGGCGGCCCAGTAGCGGGAGACGAACGGCAGCGACTCGTGCACCTCGACCACCGGCAGCTGCTCCAGGACGACCGCCCCCTTGCGGAGCAGCGTCTCGGGGGCGAGCCGTGCAGCCCAGCGCGGGGCCGCCACCAGGACGTGCTCCTCGTCGCAGAGCGGGGTGGTGGCGAACAGGCCGCCGCGCGGGCGGGCGGGGGTGAGGGCCAGATCGTGATGGCCCGCCGCGAGTCCGTCGAGGATCTCCTCCGAGTTGCCCACGAAGGAGGCCCGTACGGCGAGCCCCTGGCCGACCAGCGGGGTGAGCGCGGGCAGCGCGCGGAGCGCGGTGAACTCCGGAGGCCCGGCGACATGGAGGGTGCGGACGCCGCTCTCCTCGTCGAGACCGGTCTCGGCGATCTCGACCAGGGCGTCCAGATGGGGTGCGGCGCGGTGCGCGAGCTCGTCGCCGATCGTGGTCGGCGTGACCCCGCGCGCCTGCCTGAGGAAGAGCGGCCGGCCCAGCTGACGCTCCAGGGTTCTGATCTGGCTGGTGACGGCCGGCTGGGAGAGGCCCAGGAGTGCGGCGGCGCGGGTGAAGGAACCGGCCCGGTGCACCGCGACGAACGTGCGCAGCAGGGCCAGATCCATGTCCGCCCCCTCCCGGCCGTGCGGGCCGTTCGACTCAGGCGGTCGGCTGACTGCGCCTCAGGACCGTCCAACTATAAATAAGTCGATAGGTCGCTGTCGCTACCGTGATTGGACACTGACGCACAGTCAACTAGCCTTGTTCAGGCGGTCTCCGCGCGTGGAACCGAGGGCGTTCCGAGCCACGAGGGGGGAGGCTCGGAGCGCCCCGTTCCGCGCGACCGGCACGGGCCGGGGCGCGACAGGAACCGGCCCGGCCGGTCCCCGACGCCATGACGGCTCAGTTGGCGGCGCTGGCCTCGTCGAGGGCCCGCAGGACGTCGGAGATCAGATCCTCCGGATCCTCGGCGCCCACCGAGAAGCGGATGAAGCCCTCCGCGACCGCGTCCCCGCCCCAGCGCCCGCGCCGCTCCGCCGTGGAGCGCACGCCGCCGAAACTGGTGGCGTCGTCCACGAGCCGCAGCTCCTCCAGGAACCGCTCGGCCCGCTTCCGGTCCGCCAGCTCGAAGGAGACCACCGGCCCGAAGCGCCGCATCTGGCGGGCCGCCACCGCGTGCGAGGGGTCGCCCGGAAGCCCCGGGTAGCGCAGCCCGGTCACGTCCGCGCGCCCTTCGAGCACGCGCGCGAGGGACAGGGCGGTGGAACACTGCCGGTCGATCCGCAGCTGGAGGGTGGCCAGTGAACGGTGGGCGAGCCAGGCCTCCATGGGACCCGGGATCGCGCCGACGACCTTGCGCCAGCGCCGTACCTCCGCCGCCCGCTGCGGGTCCCGGCAGCTCACATGACCGAGCAGGACGTCGCCATGCCCGGTCATGCCCTTGGTGTCGCTGGCGACGGAGAAGTCCGCGCCCAGCTCCAGGGGCCGCTGGCCGAGCGGGGTGGCGAGGGTGTTGTCGACGGCCACCAGCGCCCCCACGGCGTGGGCCTCGCGCACCAGGCGCCTGATGTCGCAGACATCGAGCCCGGGGTTGGACGGGGTCTCGATCCACAGCAGCCTGGCGCCTTCGAGGACGGCGAGCTGCCCGTCGCCACCGGTCGGCGCGGTACGGACCTCGACGCCGTACGCCCTGAGCTGCTCGTGCAGCAGCGGCAGGGCCTGGTAGCCGTCGGTCGGCAGCACCACCGCGTCGCCGGCCTTCAGCTGGGAGAGGAGGACGGCGGAGATCGCGGCCATGCCGGAGGCGAAGACCAGCGTCTCGACGCCCTGCTCCCCCGGTGCCTCCAGCTCGCCGATCGCCCGTTCCAGATGGGTCCAGGTCGGGTTCTCGTCGCGGCCGTAGGTGTACGGGCCGGTCGGCTCGCCCGGCAGATGGAAGTGCGCCGCGAAGACCGGCCCCGGCAGGGTCGGTTCGTACTTCACGGGTTCGGGAAGCCCGGCCCGCACCGCGAGGGTGCCGTCACCGAGCGTCCCGTCGCCGCGCACGGCGGCCGTCCGCGGGCCGGGGTCGCCGGCCCGGCCGGGGTCACTTGCCTGGTCGGTCACGCTGTCCGTTCCTCCACTTCCGCACGTACGGCCGCGAGCAGTCCCTCGCTCGCGGCCTCCACCATCTCCAGGCACTCCTCGAAGACCTCCCGGCCCCCGTAGTACGGGTCGGGGACGTCGAGTGCGCCCCCGGCGGCCGGGTCGTAGGAGCGCAGCAGCCGTATCCTCGCGGCTTCCTCGGGGGTCCGGGCGAGCTCCCGGAGCTCCCGGACGTGCCCCTCGTCCAGCGCGATCACCAGATCGAGGGCGGGGAACCAGGAGGCCATGAACTGGCGGGCGGAGTGCGCGGAGGTGTAGCCGTTCTCCTCAAGGACGGCGACCGTGCGCGGGTCGGCACCGTCGCCCTCGTGCCAGCCGCCGGTCCCCGCGCTGTCGACCTCCACCGCTCCGCCGAGGCCGGCCTCCTCCACACGGCGGCGGAAGACGTGCTCGGCCATCGGCGAGCGGCAGATGTTGCCCGTGCAGACGAAGCACACGCGATAGGTCACGGTCGTCGGCTCAGTCGTTGTCGGGGAGCACGACGTTCAGTGCCCACGAGACGACGGAGATGATCAGGCCGCCGAGGACGGCGGTCCAGAAGCCCTCCACATGGAAGTTGAGCTCGAACTGCTCGGCCAGCCACGACGTGAGGAGCAGCATCAGGGCGTTGACCACGAGGGTGATCAGGCCGAGGGTCAGGATGAACAGCGGCAGTGTCAGCAGCTTGACGAGAGGCTTGACCAAGAAGTTCACCAGCCCGAAGACCAGGGCGACGAGAATGAGGGTCAGGGCCTTCTTGCCGGTGCTCTCACCGGTCAGGGTGATGTCCTGGAGCAGCCAGATGGCGACTCCCAGGGCGCCCGCGTTGGCGAGCGTCTTGACTACGAAATTCATCATGTGTCTGATCGTGGCAGACATGATCGGGCCAAGGGCAGGGGCTGACAGGCGATGAAGGCATTCCGACTGGATGAACTGGAGGCGGAGCGCGCCGCGAACCAGGGCGCGTACCTCCAGTTCCTGCGGGAGCGGAACATGTCGGTGGGCCTGTACGCGCTGGACGCGGGGGCGCTCGACCCGCAGCAGCCGCACGGCCAGGACGAGGTGTACTTCGTGGTGAGCGGCCGCGCGGCGATCACGGTCGGGGAGGAGACGACCCCGGTGGCGCGCGGCAGCGTGGTCTACGTGCCGGCCGGGGTGTCCCACAAGTTCCACCACATCAGCGAGGACCTGCGGGTCCTGGTGGTGTTCTCCCCGCCGGAGAGCTGAGTCCCGGAGCCTGAGCCCCGGAGCCCCAGCCCCGAAGCCTGAGCCCCGAGGTGTGGGAGGCGACCCCCTAGGGGGCGGATCAGGGGAGAGCGGGGGCCGGCAGGGCCCCGTGAGCCGCTTTCCGCCCCTAGCCTTGAGGGTGTTCGGCGCGGAGTGCGTGGAACAGATCTTCGAGAGCGAGGTAGGACCATGGCCGTACAGGAGATTCTCGCGGGGATGCCCTGGTGGGTGAAGTGGGTCGCCATACCCGCTCTCGCCCTGCTGGTCTTCGGCGGACTCATCACCAGCGTCCTGACTGTCGTGGTCACGCTGCTGTTCAAGGTGCTGCTCTTCGTGGCCCTCGTCGCCGGACTGGTCTACGTCGTGCGGAAGTTCAAGAACTCCGCCGGGTCGCGCGAGGAGTGGTAGCACAAGCTACCGAGCGGTAGGGAGCCGACGACGGCTATTAGCCCGGGCGGGGGAACGCGAGGTCGAATTCGGGCGGGGCTCCAAAGGCTCCGACTAGAGTGGAATCCCTCCGCCGGGTTGGGGACTACGGGCGTAGACCTCGCTACTGACCAGCGGTTTCCCAGGCCCGGCGGGCGCGCGGGGGCGGCCCCCGCGGGCGGATGCCATGCATCCGTCGTCACGCCTGGGGGTGACCTTTGGCCACGGCTACGCAGACTGCTGCACCTACCCTGATCGGCTCGGTGCAGCGGGCGCTGAGACTTCTGGAGGCCGTGTCCTCCCACGGGGACGGCGCCCCGGCCAAACAGCTCGCCCGCGAGACGGGCCTTCCGCTGCCCACCACGTACCACCTGCTCCGCACCCTGACGCACGAGGGCTATCTACGCCGCGAGAAGGGTGTGTTCGTCCTGGGCGACGCCGCCGTCCGACTGGCCGGCGGCGGAGCTGTGCAGAATCGTCGCATCAAGATCGAAGACTCCCTTGCCCGTTGGCGGGACGAGATCGGTGTGCCGGTGTACTTCGCGCTCTACCGCGAGGGCGAGATCGAGCTCGTCGCCGTCGCGGACACCCCCTCGGCCCCCGCGGTGGAGGAGTGGGCCGACTTCCGCGAGACCGCGCACGCGCACGCCATCGGGCAGTGCCTGCTGAGCCAACTCGATCTGAAAGCTCGTCAAGACCACCTCGACCGCCACCCGGTGGAAGCCATCACTCCGTACACGGTGCGTAACCGCCGTGTCCTTTTGGATCGTTTGGGCGGTTTGGGGCGAATGGAGCCCCTGGTGGAGCGCCAGGAATATGCACTCGGCACGGTCTGTGCCGCCATTCCCATCACGGCGGGCTCCGTGGCGGCCGCGATGGCCGTTTCCCTCCCCCTTCATCAGGAAGAACGGTTGCTCCCAGCAGTCGAGCGGCTACGTACGGAGATCGGGAGGCTCTTCAGCTCGCTCGCGTTCTCTATCAGTATCTGAAAAATCACTCCTTGTGATCTGCTAGCGCTTACAGCACGATTGCGTCAAGAGGGCCACGGGGGATCATTCCTGGCCGTTTCGGTCACAGCTTTCAGCAGCTGTGTTTACACAACTGCTTCATCTACTGCGGGGTACATGATGCGAGAGTCGGTTCAGGCCGAGGTCCTGATGAGCTTCCTCGTCTCCGAGGAGCTCTGCTTCAAGATCCCAGTCGAGCTGCGATACGAGACCCGGGATCCTTACGCGGTGCGCATGACCTTCCACCTGCCCGGAGACGCGCCCGTGACCTGGGCGTTCGGCAGGGAACTGCTGCTCGACGGGATCAACAGGCCGAGCGGGGACGGGGACGTGCACATCGCCCCGACCGACCCCGAGGGGCTGTCGGACGTCTCCATCCGGCTCCAGGTGGGCGGTGACCGCGCTCTGTTCCGGGCCAGCGCGCCGCCGTTGGTCGCCTTCCTCGACCGCACG
The DNA here is from genome assembly GCF_053607625.1 of Streptomyces sp. NPDC055103. Taxonomy (NCBI): domain Bacteria; kingdom Bacillati; phylum Actinomycetota; class Actinomycetes; order Kitasatosporales; family Streptomycetaceae; genus Streptomyces; species Streptomyces sp. NPDC055103. Next base: position 8,951 of record NZ_JBSGTX010000009.1, on the reverse strand, counting down.
GACAAGCTGGTTCCGCTTGGTCAGGAACGGACACTCGGTGACTTCGAGGACAACCTGGAGGCGGCACTCGGCCGGATTCTGGCAGAGGAGAACGCCGGCTGAGGCCCGGCCGCCGCCACGCGGCCAGGCGCATCGAGGGCCAGACATATCGGGGGACCGGGCGGAACAGGACGCGGAGTACGGGGGCCGGGGCGCGGGACGGCCCAGCCCTCACCCGGAAGCCCTTACTTCGCGCGGCGGCGCCGACCGCCCCGTACTGCCGCCCGAGGCTGTCCCTCGACGTCCGGCCCCGGCCGGTCGGCGGAGACCACCAGCGCCGCGAGGGCCGTCGTGACCGGCACGGAGGCGACCAGACCGATCGAACCGACCAGCGTGCGGACGATCTCCACCGCGACCAGCTCGCTGTTGGCCACCGTGCCCATGCTGCTCTGCGCGATCGAGAAGAGCAGCAGGAGCGGCAGGGCGGCGCCCGCGTAGGCGAGGACCAGTGTGTTCACGACCGAGGCGATGTGGTCGCGGCCGATCCGGATCGCGGCCCGGTACAGTCCGCGCGGCCCCATGCCCGGGTCGGCCTGGTGCAGCTCCCAGACCGCCGACGTCTGGGTGACGGTCACGTCGTCGAGCACACCGAGCGAACCGATGATGATGCCGGCGAGCAGCAGGCCGGACATGTCGATGTCCGGGTACAGGCCATGGATCAGGCCGGTGTTGTCGTCGGTGTTGCCGCTCAGCGAGGCCCAGCCGATGAAGAGCGAGCCGAGCAGACCGATCAGCAGCAGCGAGATCAGCGTGCCGAGCACCGCGACCGAGGTGCGGGCCGAGAGCCCATGGCACATGTAGAGCGCGATCAGCATGATCGCGCTCGACCCGACCACCGCCACGATCAGCGGATTCGATCCCTCCAGGATCGCCGGCAGGATGAAGAGCGTCAGCACCAGGAAGCTCGCGGCGAGCGCGATGAGCGCCATCACGCCCTTCATGCGGCCGACGAGCACGACCACGAGGGCGAAGATCCCGGCGAGCACCGCCAACGGGAGCTTCCGGTTCACATCCGTCACCGAGTACTGCAGGTCGCGTGGGGCGTCGGGGGCGTACGCCACCACCACGCCCTGCCCCTCGTGCAGTTGGCGGGGCGCGTCGGGCTGCACGATCTCGGTGAACGTACGTCCCTTCTCCGGGCCGCTGGTGACCTCGATCGTCGCCTTCTCGCACTGCCCCTGCTGGGCGTTGACCGCCTCGCGCCCCTCCGGTGTGGAGGTGTCCCCGGTCGGCGGGACCTGGGCGGCGTTCACGTCCTTGCAGTCGACCTGCTCGACGGAGACGACCGTGCCCTGCTCGGTCTGCCGGTCGAAGCCGACGCCGGTGCGCTCGTGCGCCGGAGCACTGCCGGGCCACAGGACCACGAGCCCGACCACGACGGCGGTGGCGAAGGGGATCAGGACGGCGGCGATGACCTTGCGCAGATGCCGGGAGACGGGGGCGGCGGGGCCGTGGCTGTGGCTGTGTCCGTGGCTCTGGACGTGGCTCTGGGCCTGGCCGGGTTCATGGCCGTGGTCGTGCGGCTCGGGGGTCTGCTGGGGGGAAGTCACCGACCGATCATCGCAAGAACGGCGGGGGCCCACTGTTCAGCACGCCAGGGATGACGCTAGCGTGGTGACACCTTTGCACACGCGGGAGCTCGGAGCACCGGGCTGAGAGGGCGCTGATCACCGTACGCACGTACGGGAGGAGGCTGCGCCGACCGCCGAACCTGTTACCGGGTAATGCCGGCGTAGGGAGATCGGTCTCATGACCATTCAGGATGCACGCACGCCTGCCTCCAACCAGGACGGCCAGGACAGCCAGACCCCGGGCGAGCGCACGCCGGGCTGGCACAAGGGGTACATCCAGGGCTCGCGCCCCGACCTCCGGGTCCCGGTCCGTCAGGTGCACCTCACCAACGGCAAGGACGTGACGCTGTACGACACGTCCGGTCCGTACACCGACCCCACCATCGACACCGACGTACGGCGCGGCCTGGCGCCGCTGCGCGAGAACTGGGTCATCGCGCGCGGCGACACCGAGGAGTACGCGGGCCGCCCCGTCCGCCCCGAGGACGACGGCATCAAGCACACGTCGCCGCGCGGCGGCGGGCTCAAGAACCTCGACGCCGTCTTCCCCGGCCGCCCGCGTCTGCCGCGTCGCGGCCGCGACGGCCAGGCGGTGACGCAGCTCGCGTACGCCCGCCGCGGTGAGATCACCCCGGAGATGGAGTACGTCGCGATCCGCGAGAACGTCGCCCCCGAGGTGGTGCGGGAGGAGATCGCCGCGGGCCGCGCGGTGCTCCCGGCGAACGTCAACCACCCGGAGATCGAGCCGATGATCATCGGCAAGCGGTTCCTGGTGAAGGTCAACGCCAACATCGGCAACTCCGCCGTCACCTCCTCCATCGAGGAGGAGGTGGAGAAGATGACCTGGGCGACCAAGTGGGGCGCGGACACGGTCATGGACCTGTCCACCGGCCGCAACATCCACACCACCCGCGAGTGGGTGCTGCGCAACTCCCCCGTACCGATCGGCACCGTGCCGCTCTACCAGGCCCTGGAGAAGGTCGACGGTAAGGCCGAGGACCTGACCTGGGAGATCTACAAGGACACGGTCATCGAGCAGGCCGAACAGGGCGTCGACTACATGACGGTGCACGCCGGCGTGCTCCTGCCGTACGTGCCGCTCACCGCGCGACGCAAGACCGGCATCGTGTCGCGCGGCGGCTCGATCATGGCCGCCTGGTGTCTCGCGCACCACAAGGAGAACTTCCTCTACACGAACTTCGAGGAGCTCTGCGAGATCCTGGCGGCGTACGACGTCACGTACTCGCTCGGCGACGGTCTGCGCCCCGGCTCGATCGCGGACGCCAACGACGAGGCGCAGTTCGCGGAGTTGCGCACGCTTGGCGAGCTGAACACGATAGCCAAGCGCCACAACGTGCAGACGATGATCGAGGGCCCCGGCCACGTCCCGATGCACAAGATCAAGGAGAACATCGACCTCCAGCAGGAGATCTGCGAGGAGGCGCCGTTCTACACGCTCGGCCCGCTGACGACGGACGTGGCGCCCGCCTACGACCACATCACCTCCGGCATCGGCGCGGCGATGATCGCCTGGTGGGGCACGGCGATGCTCTGCTACGTCACGCCCAAGGAGCACCTGGGCCTGCCGAACAAGGACGACGTGAAGACGGGCGTCATCACGTACAAGATCTCCGCCCACGCGGCGGACCTCGCCAAGGGGCACCCGGGCGCGCAGGAGTGGGACGACGCCCTCTCGGACGCGCGGTTCGAGTTCCGCTGGGAGGACCAGTTCAACCTGGCGCTCGACCCGGTCACGGCGCGCGAGTTCCACGACGAGACGCTGCCTGCGGAGCCCGCGAAGACCGCGCACTTCTGCTCGATGTGCGGTCCGAAGTTCTGCTCGATGAAGATCTCCCAGGACATCCGGCGTGAGCACGGCGGCACGCAGCAGGAGATCGAGGCCGGGATGGCGGAGAAGTCGAAGGAGTTCGCGGAGGCCGGCAACCGCGTCTACCTGCCGCTGGCGGACTGACGGCGGCGGCTTCCGACCGGCACGACGCCGGCTTTTGACCGGCACCGCGCTGGTTTCCGACCGGCGCCACGTCGGCTTATGACCGGCACGACGCCGGCTTTTGACCGGCACCGCGCTGGTTTCCGACCGGCGCCACGTCGGCTTATGACCGGCACGACGCCGGCTTTCGACGGCACCGCGCCGGCTTCTGAGCAGGCACCGGCCCGCGACCCACGGGGGAGTCGCGGGCCGGTCCCGTTGTCATGGGGCGGGATCGTCGTCCCGGTGTGCGGCGGCGAGTGCGTCGCGGAGGAAGGGGACGACGCCGCGTTCGAGCAGGGCGAGGCGCCAGGCCTCGCGGGCGCGGGACAGTTCGTCGTCCGCCGCGGTGGCGGGCGGACCGGCCGTGACGGTCGCGGTCGGGCTGTTGCGCAGGGCGGTCCGGAGGAGACCGGCGGCTGCGCAGAGCAGGCCGGCGGCGGCTATCGCGCCGAAGACCAGGCCGGCCGTCAGCAGCGTCGCGCCGAAGACCACGGTGGGTGCGATCGCGTGCAGGAGCGCGCCGACCAGCAGGAAGATGAAGGCGGCCGAGCCGGCGAGAACTGGCACCATGACGGTGACGATCGCGGCGATCCCCGCGCCGGAACCGTCCTGCGGGGCGGGCACGCGGGTGGCGACCGCGACGCGGCTCTGCTCGCGGACCTTCACGAAGTGGTCGTACTCGCTCGACGCCGCGGTGGTGATCAGCGCTGTCGCGTTCAGGGCCATGGAGCGGAGTTGCCCGGCCGTGAGCCGTGTCCCGACTCCGGCGAGATCCGGACGTGCGTGGGCGGTGCTCAGTGCGTCGTCGAGGACCCGCTCGTACTCGGCGCGATCCTCGGTCAGCAGGTACGGAGCCACGTTCATGTGCATCCCCCGATGCTCCGCAGGCCCGGATCAGCCGTGGAGAACGGCCGGTCGGGCGGAAACGGAGGAGAGCCTGCTACGGATGGTCCGATGGTATTGCGGTGACGCCACGGGCTGACAGGGTGTTTCCGGAAATCGACTTCCCCGGCTGCGCAGGGTTATGCGTCAGCTGTTCAGCGGGAGTTGGACGACCAGCAGCTTTCCGGCCATGGTCACACCGCCGTCCATGGCGATCGCGAGACCGTCCGCGTACACGTGCGGTCCGTCGACGATCGGTCCGCCGCCGCCCTCGCTCTCCTCCGTGCCGACCTGGCCGAGGAGGTACGGAATGGGGCTGTGACCGTGCACGATCCGGCCGCCGCCGTAGGTGGAGAGGAGCTCCTGGACGGCCTGCGGTCCGCCCTCGTCGCGGAACGCGAAGCGTTTCGTGAACTTCCGGAACACGTCCCAGACCTCGTCGGCGTCGCTCCGGTTGAGGATCTCGTGGACCGTCTCGTTGACGTCCTCGATGGTCTCGCCGTATTCGAGGTACGCGGTGGTGTCGGAGTGCAGGAGGAGGTGGTCGTCCTCCAGGACCACGGCGTCGAGCCGGGACATCCACTGGAGGTGGACGTCCTGGAGCCGGTCCATGTCGTGCTTCTGGCCGCCGTTGAGCAGCCAGGCGGCCTGGAAGGTGGCCGTGCCCGCACCCGAGTTGACCGGGGTGTCGCCGAAGCGCTTGGCGCCGATCAGCAGCAGTTCGTGGTTGCCCATGAGGGCCTTGCAGTAGCCGCCGGCGGCGGCGGCCTCGGCGGACAGCCGCATGACGAGGTCGATGACGCCGATGCCGTCGGGGCCGCGGTCGGTGAAGTCGCCGAGGAACCACAGTCGGGCGTTGCCCGCGGCCCAGCCGCCGTTCTCATCGACGAGGCCCTGGGCGCGCAGGGCGGCGACGAGTTCGTCGAGGTAGCCGTGGACGTCACCGACGACGTAGAGGGGGCCGGGGCCGTCGCCGTTCGTGGCGGCGGGGTCGGGCGCGGTGGCGGCGTCGGGGATGACCCGGACCTGGGCGGTGTCGCCGCGGTTGATGATCGGGAGGTCGCGCTCGGTCGGGGTGTAGCCCTCGGGCAGGTCGCTCTCGGGGAAGGCGCTGCCGGGGTGGCCGGTGGCGACCGAGACGATGGAGGAGCCGGTCGTGCTGGTGGTACCGGCTGTGGCGGTGTACGCGGGGGCGACGCGACGACCCAGGAGCAGGGTCGGGTCGGCGGGCGCGGGCGCGGGGGTGGGTACGGAGGCGGGTACGGACGCGGGCGCGCCGATGACGGGGAGTGCCCCGCTCGGTGCCGCCTCGACGGTCCGCGCGGGAGCGGCGGACGGCGCCGGTGCGGGCGTCGGCCCCGGTGCGGCGGTCGGCTGCGGATCCGCGGACGTCGGCTCGGCGGCATGGCCCTGTACGGGCACGCGGGCGTACGGCGGTACGCGGAAGTCGCGCAATGTCGCCGTGCGCACCACGGGCTCCTGCCCGGCCCCCTGAGTCATGGACCCCTCCACCACCGTCGCGATGCCCTGCACATCGTGGACCGGCCTGGTCGGGGAGGCCCACGATGTCGTCCGCCCATCATAGGAATGAGGGTCCTCCTGTGTGACGCACCAGGGGTGGTGAATCCGGGTCCACTCCGGGTTCACCGGTTGTTTCGCCCGAATTGAGAAGGTCCAGTCCAGGGTTGAAGCCGGTACGGTGCTCGGTTTCGCCGCCCCGACCCACGGGCATGGGTGGGGGCGGCGGGTCGGGTGGGTCTCGATCAGTCCTTGGCGGGTGAGCGCGGCGGGCTGACCGTGGTGCGCGGCGAGCGCCGCTGCGAGGAGGTGCGCACGATGAGTTCGGTCGGTATCACCTGCTCGAGCGGGCCGTCCGTATCGATCCCCTCGATGGCGTCGATGAGGAGCTGGACGACGGCCGTGCCGATCCTGCGTGGCTTGAGCGAGAGTGTCGTGATGGGCGGTTCGGTGGTGGCGTAGACGGTGGACTCGCTGCAGCAGACCAGCAGCAGGTCCTCCGGGACGCGCAGCCCGTAGCGGCGCGCGGCCGCGAGGAGATCGGTTCCGTTGGGGTCGAAGAGGCCGTACACGGCGTCGGGTCGGTCCGGGCGGGCGAGCAGCCGGTCGGCCGCGACGGCGCCCGCGCACGGATCGTGCGCCGGATAGGCCTCGTAGACGGGGTCCTGGCCGACCCTCTCGCACCAGTTCAGGTACGCGGTGGTGGACAGGCGGGTGTACGTGTCGGTGGTGGTTCCGGTGAGGAGGCCGATGCGGCGGGCGCCGGCGTCGGCGAGGTGGTCGAGCAGATCGAGGACGGCGGCTTCGTGGTCGTTGTCGACCCAGGCGGTGACCGGAAGGGTGCCGGCGGGGCGTCCGTCGGAGACGACGGGGAGGCCCTGCCGGACCAGTTCGGTGACGACCGGGTCATGGTCGGAGGGGTCGATGACGACGGTGCCGTCTAGGGCGACGTTCGACCAGACGTCATGGCGGGAGGTGGCGGGGAGGATGACCAGGGCGTAGCCCCGGGCGAGTGCCGCCGATGTGGCTGCTCTGGCCATCTCCGCGAAGTATGCGAATTCGGTGAAGGTGAAAGGTTCATCCCCGTACGTGGTCACGGTCAGGCCGATGAGTCCCGATTTACCCGTACGGAGCGTGCGGGCCGCCGCGGATGGGCGGTAGCCCAGCCGGTCGGCGACCTCGCGGACGTGGCGGCGGGTGGCGTCCGGGAGTCGGCCCTTGCCGTTGAGCGCGTCGGAGACAGTCGTGATGGAGACCCCGGCGGCGGCGGCCACGTCCCGGATGCCTGCCCGGCCCTGCCGGCTTCCCCGGGTCTGTGCCCGGCTCACCTGGTGCTTCCCTGCTGCTGTCATGGCGAGCCGATAGTAGGGCGATGAGGGGCGGTCGGGACGGTCGCATATGCAGGCATTGACAGGCACGTTTCTGCATGGTCGGAATGGGTCAATAGGCAAGGAATCAAAGGCAGTTAGGGACTTCTGTATGCGACCTGGGCTTGTCGGACCGCGTAGGCCTGGCGAAGGGGCGAGGTCTCGAAGAGGTCTCAACTCACCTCTACGGGGGATGCGCGCCACGGCGCCCGCCACCGGCGCGCGCCACCCGGGTGCGCGCTCCCCCTCTCCGCGGAAGGGATGCGCAGCGTGTCCCTCCTGTTGTCCACAGGCCATTCGCAGCGGAGGCGAATCCTCATAAGGTGAGGAGTATTGGCGGTAAGGACGGTCGAGGAGGCCACACTGTGAGCGAGACCAGCGGGACGAGCACCGGCAGCCCGAAGCTGCGCGCCGAGCTGGACGGCGTCCCCACCTACAAGCCGGGCAAGCCGGCGGCCGCGGGCGGCCCCGTGGCCTTCAAGCTGTCGTCCAACGAGAACCCCTATCCGCCGCTGCCCGGTGTCATGGAGAGCACGCTGGCCGCCGCCGCGAACTTCAACCGCTACCCGGACATGGCCTGCACCGGCCTGATGCAGGAGCTCGCCGACCGCTTCGGCGTGCCGGTCTCGCACATCGCGACCGGCACGGGCTCCGTCGGGGTCGCGCAGTCGCTGCTCCAGGCCACCTCCGGCCCGGGTGACGAGGTGATCTACGCCTGGCGCTCCTTCGAGGCGTACCCGATCATCACGCAGATCAGCGGGGCCACCGCGGTGCCGGTGCCGCTGACCGAGGGCGATGTGCACGACCTCGACGCGATGGCCGCGGCGATCACCGACCGGACCCGGCTGATCTTCGTGTGCAACCCGAACAACCCCACGGGCACCGCGGTCCGCCGGGCCGAGCTGGAGCGCTTCCTCGACCGGGTGCCCTCCGACGTCCTGGTCGTGCTCGACGAGGCGTACAAGGAGTTCGTCCGCGACACCGACATCCCGGACGGCATCGAGCTGTACCGCGACCGGCCCAACGTCGCCGTGCTGCGTACGTTCTCCAAGGCGTACGGCCTGGCGGGCCTGCGGGTCGGCTTCGCGATCGCCCACGAGCCCGTGGCGGCGGCGCTGCGCAAGACGGCGGTCCCGTTCGGGGTGAGCCAGCTGGCCCAGGACGCTGCGGTGGCCTCGCTGCGGGCCGAGGACGAACTGCTCGGCCGGGTCGGCTCGTTGGTGGCCGAGCGCGAGCGGGTCCACGCGGGGCTCGTGGCCCAGGGGTGGACCGTGCCGGACACCCAGGCGAACTTCGTCTGGCTGCGGCTCGGCGAGCGGACGCTCGACTTCGCGGCGGAGTGCGAGCGGCACGGTGTGATGGTGCGGCCGTTCGCGGGCGAGGGCGTGCGCGTCACGATCGGTGAGACCGAGGCGAACGACCTGTTCCTGAAGGTGGCGGAGGGCTTCCGCAAGGAGGTCTAAGGAGGCCTAAGGAGGTCTAGGGCCAACGCCGTTCAGTTAGGGCGGGGGTCGGGGCGTCAAGGGCTGCTCGTGAGCATGGTGATGCTGATGGTGGCTTTGTAGGTGGTCCGGTCGATGG